>DATJGQ010000387.1:0-2711 GCA_035494815.1 Gemmataceae bacterium | reverse complement strand
CGTGATTTTGAAGCCGACGCCCTTGGTCACGCTGATCGGGCCACTGATGACGAAGTGCGTTACCGCGCCGGCAGCGACCGAGACCGACACGCTGTTGTTGACCGAGGGATGCGCTGTATCGGCGATCGAAATCGACTGTGTGCCGGCGGTCTTCAGCGTCGCCGTAAAGTTGTGAATCCCGCGATCGGCCGCCGTGAAAGTGTAATCAGCCGGCAACACGGCTTGCGCGTCGGAACTGGAGAGGTGAACCATGCCCGTGTAGCCCGTGAGCACGTTGCCCGCCGCATCCAGAGCAACCAGCACGTACGTCTGCGCCACGCCGGCCGTTGCCGTCGGCGATGCGAAGAGTTCAAACGATGCCGGCACAACCGAGACGACACTGATCTGCGCCTGACTGCTGAACGCGGGATTCGCCGATTCGGTAACGGAAAGCGTCTGCGTGCCGGCGGTGTTGAGCGTCGCCGTGAAGATGTGTGTGCCGGCATCCGCGGCGGTGAACGTGTAATCGGCGGGCAACTCGGCCTGCGGGTCGGAGCTGGCGAAGTGAGCCGTGCCCGTGTAGGCGGTGGCGACGTTGCCGAATTGATCCACAGCCGAGACGACCACGCTAACGGGGATTCTGATTGGAGTGGTAGGGGAGACACTTATGCTTAGGCTCACGGCAGCCAGCGGGGTGACGGCGATGTTCGCGGAACTGCGGACGCCGGTGGCAACATCCGTCGTGGCGAGAAACGCCCCCGCCGTCTTGGTGAGCGTGGCTGTGAATAGGTGCGTGCCGGCGTCGGCGGCGGTGAACGTGTAATCGGCGGGCAACACTGCTTGCGCGTCGTTCGCGAGGGCACCGAAGTGAACCGTACCGGTGTAGCCTGTTTCGACGTTGCCGAACCGATCCTCAGCCGTCATGGTGAACGAGAACGGCGCCCCCGCGGGGATGGTAGCAGGGGCCGAGAAGACGAACTTATTCAATGCCGTCGGGGTAACCATGAGCGGGTCGGTCGAGGTGGGCATGCCGACGGCGAAGGCGGAGAGCGTGCCGGCGCCAACCTGAGTCACATTCGAGAAGATGAAGGTGTGGCGACCATTGTCGGCCGCGGCAAAGGTGTACTGGCTCGCAAGATTCAGGGCAGTCGCGCCGGCCGGGATGAAATCGAGGTCCACGGTCCCGAGGAAGCCGGGCACCGGGTTGCCCAGGGCATCCACGGCCGTGATGGTCACGGAGGTGTTGTCGCCGGCTGCGATCTGAGTCGGGGCGGAGACGCCGAAGCCGACGGCCCCGCCGGTGCGGTTGTCGTAGCCGGGCGAGTTGTACCAGACCGCCGCCTGACCGGTCCCATAGAAGGAGGGGTTGCTGACGAGGACGTCGATCGTGCCGTTGCCGTCGGCGTCCACGGCGGCGATGGCGTTGGGCGGTGTGAATTGTGTCGAGGGGATGCCGAGCGTGATCGTGTCCCCGAAGCGGCCGTCGCTCAGTCCTAATTCTACCTGTCCGGTATTCGTCACCAGGTCGGGGATACCGTCGCCGTTCCGCCGTTGAAGTCGCCCACGGCCGCGCCAACGGGGACGGAGCCGACGGCAAAGCTGGGTGACGTGAAGAAGCTGGGGACGGTGCGGTCCTCCAGAACGTCGAGACGTGGGCGAAACCCGCAGACCTTGACTCGACTCCGCCTCGCCGCGGACTTTCGGCCGCGCTTACCGAACTCTGAAGATGCCATGGCCAACGCTCCCTCGGATGAAAGGAAAGGAGATCAGTTGACCGCGGACCGGAACGCGGCGCGGAGGCGGCGGGCCTGCCCGGTTCACCGCCGTGGCTCCGATTTTCGAGCACTAGCAAGTCATCAAAATTCCCGGACGGGCCGGACAAGAATTGTCAAAACAATCTTGAGGAGCGCCGCCCGGCTGACGTTCGCGGATCCGAGCCGTCCTCGGAGGTGAATCAAATGATTAGACGGAAGGGGAAAATCGGGCTGGAAGCGCGCGGACGTGGTGCGGACGAAACCGGGCGCTCCCGCACCGCTTGCTGCGCAAGTCACAGCGGCACGGTGACCGACCGGTCTACGAGCACTGACTGGCTCGACCATCCGCCGAAGATGTAAGTGAGATCCCTATGCCGTGACAACCGGGCTGACCACGACGGTGGAATCAGGCGCGCCGCACAGCGGGACGAGGACATCGGTCGTAGTCGTCGCCGGGCTCGTCGGCGTCGGACCGGTGGAAGGCGCGAGCGGGTAGCCCGGTCCGGACATGAAGAGCGAGCCGCCGCTCGTCGATCCGGACCCGCCAGGCGTCGAACCCGATCCGCCACTGGTCGAACCGGAGCCGCCGCTGGTTTGGATCACGGCCGTGCCGGACCCGCCGGGCGTACCGGTGATCAGACCCGAGCCGCCGCCCGGCCCGCTCGACGGAACCGTGCGATCCTCCAACGACTCCAGCGACAGCCGCGGACGATTCACGACCGGCCGTGGACGCGATCCGATACGCTGTCGGGTGGACCAGAGACTTGCGAACATCCTCGGCTCCTCATTCAGGTGTGATGAATCGCTCGATTCGACGCCCCAGTATGAATTGGTGACAGACCGAGTCGGTCTGTGTCATCATTTCGTAATTGATTCGGTCCTCGTGCTACTGCCGTGCGACGATTCCGCCTGCAACTCGCCGTCGAGCCGCGCAAACTCGCTCGAACCGCGAATCGGGTCGAGAGCGGAATCGGGCCG
>DATJGQ010000386.1:0-2869 GCA_035494815.1 Gemmataceae bacterium | reverse complement strand
ACCGGTGAAACAGAAGGGCGGAAAGCTCGTTCACGCCTGGGCGTTCGAGGGAGATTACGAGGAAGGTAAGCCGATCTTCAGTAATACTTTCACGATCGAGTGGCCGCCGAGGTCGGGACGCCAGGTGGAGTTCCCCGAGATGGACCGTGCCGAGTTCTTTGACGTTCCAACGGCCAAACGAAAGGTTAAAGCAGCACAAGCAGGTTTCATCGTCGAGCTCGAGGGACTTGTCGCTAAATGAACAGGATTGCGCGCGGCGGTCGGGGCCACGCACGAAGGACACTTCGTCGCCGAGTACCTACGGCTTGGTTTTCGGCGCGCGACGTCACGAGGGCCGGCTCGAGCTGCTGCACGGCGCATGGGGCAATTGCACTGGCCAAAACTGGACCAACCGCACGAGAAAAACTGGCATAATCTGACGGCATCCCGACCAGCCGATATCCCGCGGGCCGCTCGGAACGACTGGAGGCCAGCATGCGACTCTTCCTGAGCACAGTTGCACTTCTGAGTTCGGTCATGAGCCTGCGAGCCGACACCTTCATTTACGTATCGATGGCCCCAGAAGGGAAGATTCAGCTCTACCGGCTGGACCCGAGCGACTGCAAGCTGACCGCGGTGGAGGTGACCGCCGTCGACGGGACCCCCGGCTCGCTGGCCGTCGATCCGACGAAGCGGCACCTGTTCGCCTCGCTGCGGAGCACCAGCGCGCTGGCCAGCTTCCGCATCGATCCGGCGTCCGGACGACTGACGCCGCTCGGCACCGCCGCCCTCCCGAAGGGCGAGAACGCCGCCTTTGTCGGCACGGACCGCACCGGCCGGTGGCTCCTCTCCGCCTCGTACGCGGCGGGCAAGGTGGTCGTCCATGGGATCAACGACGACGGCACGATCCGGACGCCGGCCGTGCAGACGCTGACGACCGCGATGACCGCTCACTGCGCCGTTACCGATCGCGAGAACCGGTTCGTGCTCGTGCCGCACGTCACCCCGAACGCCGTCTTCCAGTTTCATCTCGACGCGGCGAAGGGCCGGCTCACCGACGCGGGCCGGGCGCGCGGCGGCTCGCCTCGGGCCGGTCCGCGGCACCTGGCCTTCCATCCGAAGCTGAATATCGCGTTCACGTCCGATGAGACGGGCAGCAGCGTCACGGCCTACCGCTTCGACCCGACAACCGGCTTGGCGTCGGTGTAGACACTCTCCACGCTTCCCGCTGATTTCACGGGCCAGAACACGACGGCCGACGTGAAGGTGCATCCGGGCGGTCGTTTCGTCTGGGTCTCCAACCGCGGCCACGACAGTCTGGCCGGTTTCGCCGTCGACGGCGCCGGCAAGCTCACGGCACTCGGGCAGGCGACCACGGAAAAGATGCCGCGCTCGTTCGACGTTGAGCCGGACGGGCGGTTCCTGCTGGCGGCCGGCGAGGGCTCGGGGAAGTTGGCGGTGTACCGGATCGATCCGGAGACGGACCGGCTCACGCGGTCGCACACCTACGACGTGGGCCGGAGCCTCACCTGGGTGCTCGCGGTTAAGTTGGGCGCGGCGCCCTAGGCCCGTGAGCGGACGCTTTCCTTTCCCGCCGTCACGTGCCGGAGGATGAAGGCCGGTGCGTTCTCGCCGCTTGGGCCGCGCGTCGACCCATTTGGCCGACCCGACGCGGATTCCGCTCCGACGCCATCCCGTCCCCGGCAGTTACAGTTTTGGCAGCAGCGTCAGCCGGCCACCGTCCTTCCGGACGCGCCGCTGAGTTCATCCTCGCCCCGCCACTTCTCGGTGAGCAGACGCCGAGCCTCGCCGTCGTCGTGGCGCGCGTCGAGGTGGGAGAAGTACCGCGAGTCTTCATGGCGGGGCCGCTTGACCACGGCTACTCCCAGCACCGCACCGATGAGGAAGACCGGCAATCCCCCAACGAAAGTGGCAATCAGCTCATTGATCGACGCACCGGGAATCGCTTCCTCGCTAAAGGCTGCGCGCGGGGATTCGATACGCCCCGAAGCCGGACGGATTGGTCAATCCCCAGATGGAGATCAACCAACAAAGGCGATGACGGCGAACGTGCCGCCGACACGGACGATCTTGCCGATTCCGCACAGCAAGAAGAACCCCGAGCCGACAATGAGTGGGTACATCATCCAGTGAATCCAGTAACCGCGCTGGACGACCACAACCTCCGGGTCCGCCGAGTCGTACCAAACCGAGTATCGTTCGCCGATGGTCATCGCGCGGGTTCGCTGTTGGATCCGCCTCACGGCTCGTCCAGAAACGGCCGGACGACTTCGACCAGACGGTCCGGGGCGGTGTAGTTCGCGACATGGGCGACGCCGTCGAGCACCACCAGCCGGCCGCGAGGCAACCGTCGCGCGAGTTCCTCGGCCCACCGTTGCGGCGCGATCGGGTCGCGCGACCCGCGGACGACCAACACCGGCGCCCGCACGCGCCCGAGCTTGTCTATGAGCGGATCCTCGACGCCCTTCTGAAGCGTTCGGACCGTGCGGACAGGGCCGGCGATCAGGTAGTCGGCGGCCAACAGCGGCCAGTACGACACCGGCTCGCGGAGCAGGTCGAGCGCCCCGCGGCCGATCTGGCGCAGCAGGCCGCGCGCCCGCGGGTCGACGGTCGGGCCGACGAGCACGGCACGGTCGACCAGCTCCGGAAAGCGCACGGCTAGGTCAATGATCACCTGACAGCCGAGCGAATTGCCGAGCAACGCGGCCGGACCCGGCCCGGCGTGCAGCATCCACGCGCGCAGCGCGTCGGCCAGCCCGGGGATGTCCAACAGGTGCGGCGGCTTGTCGCTGCGGCCGAATCCCGGCAGGTCCGGCGCGTAGACGCGGTAGTGCGGGGCGAGCCGTTCGCCGGTCGGCACCATGTACCG
>DATJGQ010000385.1:0-5209 GCA_035494815.1 Gemmataceae bacterium | reverse complement strand
CTGCAAAAGGCGATTGCCGCCCGATTGGGCCTGCCGTCGCAGCGGCTCCCACGGCTGCGCAAGGTGCATCGGCTCGACAAGCTCACGAGCGGACTGTTGGTCTTCGCGCGGTCGGCGATGGCCGAACAAGCGCTGGGCCGGCAGTTTCGCGCACACACGGTCGATCGCCGGTATCTGGCGATCGTGCCGGGCCGTCCGAAGACGCAGGCGATCCGCACCTGGCTCGTCCGCGATCGCGGCGACGGCCGCCGCGGCAGTTCCCTCGTCGAGGGCCATGGAAAGCTGGCCGTCACGCACATCGAGAAGGCGGAGCCGGCCGGCGATTACAGCGTCGTCACCTGCCGTCTGGAGACGGGGCGAACACATCAGATTCGAATTCACCTCGCGGAATCGGGCCACCCTGTGTGCGGCGATCCGGTTTACCACATTCGCCGCGACGGGTCCTTGATACCGGATGGCAGCGGCGCTCCGCGACTGGCGTTGCACGCGATCGAGCTGGGCTTCGTTCATCCGGCGACGCGCGAACGCATGCACTGGGCGATGCCGCTGCCGGACGATCTGCGACAGTTCGTCGAACGGTCGAGGCACTGACGCCATGCCGATCGAGATCAAATGGGACGACACGGACCCGACGACGGGCGAGCGTCGCTACTTGCGGGCCGAGAAGTTTGCCCGGGCGTGGCAGTTCAGTTTCCGCGTCCGGCGTCGGAGCGAATGGGTCCGCGGATTGGCCCCCACGCGGGTCATGTGGGAACACGTGCTCGACGCCCTCGAGCGTCGCTACCGCCGCCGCGAGGGAGTCACCGACGCCGATTTGGACCAGGTGCGCCGAGTCCTGGCGACTTTACCGCCGAACCCGGACGACGAAGAGGAGTAGCCGTGGCGTACACGCCGGTCTTGGCCACGCTCGGGTACGTCCTCTCCCCCGACGGTCGGCGCGTACTGCTCGTGCACCGGAACAAGCGGCCCGGCGATGCACACTTCGGCAAGTACAACGGCCTCGGCGGCAAGGTCGAAGTGGGCGAAGACGTCGTCGCCTGCCTGCGCCGAGAAATCCGCGAGGAGGCGGGGATCGATTGCGACTCGCTGCGGCTCTGCGGCACCATCTCCTGGCCTGGATTCGGCAATCACGGCGAGGACTGGTTCGGCTTCATCTTCCGCATCGACCGCTTCTCCGGCGAGCCGCTGGCCGAGAACCACGAAGGGACCTTGGAGTGGGTTGCGATCGAACGTGTCCAGGACCTGCCGCTTTGGGAAGGTGACCACCATTTCCTGCCGCTGGTCTTCGGCAGGGACTCGCGCCAGTTTCACGGGGTCATGCCGTACCGCGACGGCCGGCCCGTGAGTTGGTCTTACAGCCTCATTCTATAACGAAGTAGTAGGTCAGGCTCCGCCTGACGAAGGTTTTCGTCAGGCGGAGCGTGACCTACACCGCGAATCGCAAGAACTGACAAGGAATCTTCCCGTTGAACAATGGCACGGCTTCGGCCGGTTTAATGCCGATCTCCCTGGCCGCCCGCTGGTTACCCGTGAACACCCAGACGTCCCACACTGCTAGACTATCCCGAATGACGCTTCCCAGTGTCCGGTACAACCCGCGCAGTTCTTTCTCCTCGCCGATGCGTTCGCCGTACGGCGGGTTGCAGATCAGCGTCCCCGGTGGCCCGTCCGGCGGCCGGAACTCGGCCAAGTCGCGACGATCAAAAGGCAGCAAATGGCCGACGCCGGCCGTGCGGGCGTTCGTCCGCGCGAACTCGACCGCGTCCGCGCGAACGTCGGAACCGAGTATCGGATGGGCGAGTTGCTTGAGCACTCCTCCGCGCGCCTCGTCGCGGATCGATGTCCACAGCCGCACGTCATAATCCAACCAACCCTGAAAGCCGAACCGCTTTCGTGTTAGCCCAGGAGGTCGTTTCAGAGCGATCCAGGCCGCCTCGATCGGCAGCGTCCCGGAGCCGCACATGGGATCCACGAACGGCCGCTCCCCGCGCCATCCGCTGCGGAGGACGAGTGCGGCGGCGAGCGCCTCGTTGAGTGGGGCCTTGGTGAGGATCGGGCGATACCCGCGCTTGTGCAGCGACATGCCTGAGCTATCCAGACTTAGAACGGCCTGGTCCTTGTAGACGTGAAGATTGATCCCCACCATCGGCTCGTCGGGGTCCACGCTTGGCCGCCGACCGACCCGCTCGACAAATTGGTCGCAGATGGCGTCCTTGACGCGCCGGGCGGCGTACTGCGAATGCGTGATTCGCGAATCGCGAACGTTGCAATCGACGGCCAAAGTTTGATCGGGCGTCAAATATGCCGACCAGTCCACGGTGCGGACGGCGTCGTATAACTCATCGGGGGAATGGACCGGAGCCTCGAGCACCGGCCGCAGCACACGGATCGCCGTCCGCAACCACAGGTTGGCCAGGTACAGAATCGCCTTTGAGCCGGAAAAGGCGACGCCGCCGCGGCCGGGCGCGACCTCCCCGGCGTGCAGGGCGCCTAACTCATCGGCAAGGATCGATTCCAGCCCGCGGGCGCACGTGGCAAAATAGCGGTGAACGGTCACGCGGAAGGTTCCAGGCGGCGACCGTGCCATTGTAATTTGTGAGTGGTGAGTGGTGAGTGGTAAGACCGACACCACTTACCACTTACCACTTACCACTTACCACTTACCACTTACCACTTACCACTTACCACTTACAAATTACCACCCATACGGTTCGTCGATGGAACACGGGCTGATATTGCTGATCGAAGCGATCCTCGCGATCGATCGCCACCTCCAGAAGCCGCTCCGCCATGTCATTCCCGACCTTCCTCGGCTTCGGTTGGAGCCGGCCGTATACCTCGCGTCGGAAGAAGTGATTGTCGGCCCGCGGCGACCGTATGCCGTGGCGACCGTCCTCGGCCTGGTGCTTGCGATCACTGTGCTGGTCGGGTTCGTGCTCTCTGCGCTTGACAATCCTCGCAACGGGCCCGGCGCGGGCGACGCGGTTGTGGCCGGAGTGGCCGTGCTGGTCACATTCGCGGCAACCGTAACACTGCTCTTGCACTGGCTTCGCGGTGGGTCGGCGGTGCTTCGGCGAGAGGGGGTCGCCTTGATCCACCGCGGCCGCACGGTTTTTTGCCCCTGGTCGCTTTTCCAGACGCTCGGCGCACCCTACCAGCCCGACCACAAGCGGGTCATCCTGCCGGTGAACATGGCGAGCCCGGTCGGACTTTCGGATGGCGATGAGGCGGTCGTGGCTCGACCTGTGGACGAGATCAAGTCGCGCCAATTCCAGGGTTCTTCAGAAGGCCAAGTGGCTCTGACGGACCTCTACGAGGTCAAGCTCCCGGAGTTGGGTGAGTTATTCTTGCACCTCGGTCGGCAGCTCGGCACTGGGCCGTCGTTGAGGCGAGATGACGCCGACGACTTCGTCGCAGGATCGCTGGCGCCACTCGCCACGACCGCTGACCAGGATTGGGTGCGCGTCCGATTGACGCGGCTACCGTTCCCGCCGGTCTGTACGGGCTGCGGCGTTTACACGCGGGACAGCTATTCGCATCCGCTCGCCGCCCATGGCGTCGCCATCGACGTCCCGGTCTGCCAGGCCTGCCAGGAGGCACGGGCCCACCGGCGGCGGCGTGCATTCTGGTTCGGGGTGGGCGTTGGCGCTCTGCCCTCACTGGTTTGGGTCATGGCGACGGCGCCGTTCCTCCGCGGGATGGATGTGTGCCTCGGTCTGGGCGTCTTGCTACCGATCGGCCTGGTCATTGGAACGGTGGTCGCCCTGGTGATCCGCGAGCGGGCGGAGCCGGTGCGGTTCAAAGACTACTCAGCGTCGGCCGGGACGGTCGCGATGTGGTTGCGGCCATCGGCGGGCCGGAAAGCATTTCGCGCCGCACTCGGACTCGCTGAGTCGGCTGCACCGGCCGCGGCCGAGTGACGGTATCGTTCGGACTGTGAGAATGCGTTGATCCACAAAAATGATGGCGGGCGCTTGCACGCGCAGTCAGCATTCGGTACAAGGACTTACGACGTCGGGCGTCGGTCGAGGGGGCCGTCGAACCGTTCGCCGCCGAGGCCTGTCTGTTCGCGGTCACCCGGTAGACCGGGCCGTGGTGGCGGAATGGCAGACGCTGGAGCCTTAAAAGCTCCTGTCCCGTACGGGACGTGCGGGTTCGAGTCCCGCCCACGGCAGATTCCGCCGACGATTTGGCCGGGCGACAAGAAACTCCTTGACTCTACCTGTTGCGGTCTTTACACTTACACGCGAAGGCGGTCTTTTTCGCCGGCGCCCTCGGCCACGGGAGACGCGACGTGACCAAGAAAGAAATCGTCAAGCAGATTTCCGAACGGGCCGATCTGACGCAACTCAAAACCAAAGAGATCGTCCAGTGGACATTCGACGCAATCGTCGAAACCCTGATCCATGAAGGACGCATCGAGCTGCGAAATTTCGGCGTCTTTGAGGTCAAACGACGCAAGGCGCGCAAAGCCCGTAACCCGCGGACGGGGGCCCGGGTGGAAGTGGAACCAAAGAACGTCGTCACCTTCCAGCCCGGCAAAGAGATGGAAGAGCGCGTCCGCAAGATGGAGATGCCGCACCAACGCCACCGGGGCCCGCGAACGGACCGACCGGACGGGGCAGAGGTTCCGGCCGAAACGGCTCCCAAAGAGGAACCCGTCCCCGCATCGGTTTGACGAGGCGACGACTCGACCGATTCTAACGGCGGGAGGGGTTGATCCGATTATGAGGGTCACGCCATCCCGCCGTGTCGCGCGCGGCGATCGGCTTTGGTCGAGGTTGCCGGTTCTTCTCAAGAATCCCGTTCCGACGGTCGATACATCTCACGACCGGCACCGTCCGGCGCTAGCGGCGCGTTGACTGATGGGGGCGCCGCATGCAGGGAATTGGTTCAGCGGCAGGGGGGAGACTAGCCATGCGCCGTCTGCTCGTCCTTGCGGGGGTGGCGGTCCTGGGTCTGTCCAACGTCGGGTGCATTCTCAACCAGTACCCGAGCGATCCGACCCAGCGGATGGACGTTCTCATGAATCAGTCTGAGAACTTGCGTCAGGCCGGGGCCGACTGGCGGCGGATCTGGATGAACGACCAGCCGTCGCACCTGACGCCGTACCGCATCCAGGGTGGAATCGCTCCTGGGGCGGGTTAACGGCCAGGCGAGCGTCGAGGCGTAAGCCCGACGTGGACGCCCTCATCTTTCTGACGGCGTC
>DATJGQ010000384.1:0-5263 GCA_035494815.1 Gemmataceae bacterium | reverse complement strand
TGCGGAGTGTGTCACTCCGACCTCTTCGTCGGAAGCCTGGAGAAGCTTCCGCGGACGCCGTTGACGATCGGACACGAAGGAATCGGACGGGTGGAAGCGATCGGGACGGGTGTCGACGGGTGGTCGGCGGGCGACCGAGCGGGGATCACGTTTCTGGGTACGACCTGCGGATCGTGCGAGTATTGCCGATCGGGACGGGAGCGGTACTGCGCGAAGCAGACGAACTTCGGATACACGCTCGACGGGGCGCTCGCGGAGTATGCGGTCGCTCCGGCAGCCGCGTTGGTTCGTGCACCGGAGGGAATCGACGCG
Source organism: Gemmataceae bacterium (assembly GCA_035494815.1). Lineage (GTDB taxonomy): Bacteria > Planctomycetota > Planctomycetia > Gemmatales > Gemmataceae > DATJGQ01. The sequence goes on along the minus strand of DATJGQ010000384.1, from coordinate 4,951 downwards.
GCGGCGCTCGCTCCGATGTGCTGCGCCGGGTGGACGGCGCTGGGCGGCGTGCGGGAGGCCGGGGTCGCCGCGGGACAGTCGGTAGCGCTGTTCGGATTCGGCGGATTGGGACACCTGGCGCTGCAGGCGGCGCGGCATCGGGGCGCGCGGGTTGCGGTGGTCGACGCGTCCGAGGAGAAGCTCGAGCAGGCGCGGGCAGCGGGGGCGGACCTTGCGGTCGCGGCGGAGACGGCGGGCCGGACCCTGTTGAAGGAGTGGGGCGGGGTGGACGCCGCGATCGTGCTGACGGGGTCGGCGGCGGCGATCCCGCAGGCGTTCAAGGGGCTGAAGCGGTTGGGGACGCTGGCGCTGGTCGGACTGTCGGTGAGCCAGTACGAGCTGCCGTTGGTCGATACGGTGCTGAAGGGCGCGCGGATCGTCGGGAGCTATCTCGGGAGCCGCGAGGATCTGGCGGAGGTGTTTGCGCTGACGTCGAACGGGACGCTGCGGGCGCACATCGAGACGCACGCGATCGAGGACACCGCGGAGGTGCTCGACCGCATGCGTCGCGGGCAGGTTGCGGGGCGCGCGGTGGTGCGGTTCTGATCGTTATCGGGTATTGGCTATCAGCTATCGGTTTACCGCACGGTGAGATATGCGGTTTGCGGCATTTCTATGCCGTTCACTCTGATCACGATTCGGTGGTCGCCCGAGGCGACGTTCGGGACCGTTAGGTTGAATTGATAGAGCCCGACGGCGTTCGGCGCAAGCCCGGCGTAAGAAACGGACGCTTCGGTTGAGCCGAAGAAGAGGGTCAAGCCGGGTATGTTATTCGGTGTCGAGACGACCGTTCCCGGCGCGATCGCGGGGAGGACATCGCCGAAACCGATGCCGTACAGCGTGATGATGTCGCCCGGGGCAGCAGCGCGGAAGGGCACTCCGGGGATCAGGCCGTCGCGGCCGACGAAGGTGAAGCCGTCCTGGTAGAGGGCGGCGGCGAATTGCGTGCCGCCGACATTGAAGACGGAGGGAGCGAGCAGGCCGCCGGCGACGGCTGCCTTCTGCACGCGGAAGGCCTCACCGGAGCAGCCTCCGCTGGTGACGACCAGATCGAGCGGGCCGACGGCCATATCGCCGGGCGCCTGCACGTTGATCTGGGTCGGGCTGATGTAGCCGACGAAAGCGCGCCGGCCGTTCACGGTGACTGTGACGCCATCGAGGGTGGTGGGGGCGCTGGCGCCGTTGAAGTCGTCGCCCGCCCAGGTGCGGGTCGTGGCGGAGAGGTTCGAGCCCTTGATCTCGAGCCATGAGCCCGAGGCGAAGGCGGTCGAGCCGCCGAAGTCGCCGGCCGAACGCGCCGAGGTCACGGCGGGAACGGGCGAGCAAGTTGGGCCAGCGGACGTCGCGGTGGCGGTGAACTCGAGCACGGGCAGAGTCGTGCCCGCGGCCGTCGCAGTGATCACAACCGGTCCGGCGGTCGAGCCGAGGGTGGCAGCGATCCCGGCGACACCGGAGCCATCGGTCTGGGCGGTTGCAGCGCTGAGAGTGGCCGAGCCGGACTTCACCGCGAAGTTGATCGCGACACCGCTCACTCCCGAGCCGGCGCGTCCGTTCACCTGAACCTTGAGCAATTTGGGCAGCGGCTGCCCGACTTGGGCAGTCTGGGCGTTGCCATCGGAGATGACCAGGCCGCTCGGCGAGTTCATGACGAGCTTGCGGACGGTGCTGGTGACGCGGTCGACGGAATAGAGATCGCCGGCGGCGTCGAACTTCATGCTCCAGGTGAGGAACTGCGTGCCGAGTGCGGCGGCCCCATCGGTCGGGCGGTTGTCGCCGGCGCCGGCCATGAGGCGGAGGACGCCGCCCGAAAGGCGATAAATCTCGGGGAAGTCTTGAGATGCGACGTACAGGTTGCCTGCGCTATCGACCGCAAGCGCGCCGGGCGTCGAGAAGGCCGAGGCGGCCGGCGCGTTGTCGGCATGGCCGAACTGGCCGTTGCCCACGACGGTCGAGATGATGCCGCGGGTGTCGACTTTGCGGACGCTGAAGTTGTTGCCGTCGGAGATGTACAGATTGTTGTCGCGGTCGACGGCCAGCCAGGCGCGGGAGGTGAAATCGAATTGGGCGGAAGTGGCGAGCGATCCATCGCCGCCGCGGCCTCGCAGACCGGTGCCCGCGAAGGGGGCGATGGTTCCGTCGGTGTTCACGACGCGGACGCGATTGGAGTCGGCGATGTAGACCTTGCCGGCGGAATCGACCGCCAGGCCGGCGATGCTGGTGAAGGTGGCGGAAGTGGCTTTGCCGTTGTCTCCCGCATTGCCGCTGTTGCCGTTTCCGGCGAAGAGATTCACGATCCCGTCCGTCACCTTGAAGACCTGGAGATTGCCCGCGATGTACATCGCGCCACGCGAATCGATCGCGATATTGCGCAGGTAAGGGAGCTGCGCATTCCCGATTGCCGTGCCGTTGGCCGGGACTCCGGCGTTCAGCTTTCCGGCATAAGTGGAGATGGTTCCGGTCGGGGTGACGCGGCGGATTAGGTAGTTAGCGGCGTCGACGATGAAGGCGTTGTTCTGAGCGTCGACGGCGATGTCGACCGGCTCGTTGAGGATCGCGGCAGCGGCGGGTCCGTTGTCGCCACCGAAATGGAGGCGGCCGGCGATGGTCACGGCGCGACCATCAGAGCCGACGCGTCGGATGCGGTGGGTCTGGTCGACGATGTAGAGACTGCCCGCGCCGTCGGCGCTGGCCTGGTTCGGGAATCGGAGAGCGACGGAAAGCGCGGGGCCGTCCTCGATGGGCGTGTAGGCCTGGCGGTTTCCGGCGACGATCGTAAGCGCGCCAGTGGGCGTGACCTTCATGATCAGGTTGGTAGTCGGGTCGGCGATGATCAGGTTGCCGAGAACGTCGACGAAGACGCTGTTGGGCGTGCCCATGGCGCTCGCGGTGGCTGGACCGCTGGTGGGGTAGTTATAAAACCCGTTTCCGGCGACGGTGCTGATCGTGCCGCCGACCGTGAACTTGCGGACGCGCGAGTTAAAGTAATCGGCCACATAGACGGCTCCAGCCGCGTCCACGGCGATGCCGGACGGCGTGTCGAAGAGCGCGTCGGCGGCGGGACCGTTGTCGCCCCGGAATCCCCAATCAGCAGCGCCGGCGACAGTCCGGACGACGCCGTTTCGGATTTGCCGGATCCGGTTGCTCACATCCGAGAAATCGCTGAAGTACACAGCGCCGGTGGCGTCGACGGCGACTCCGTAAACGATCCCGACGCGCGCCTCGGTAGCGGGTCCGCCGTCGCCCGCGTACCCGATTCGCCCATTGCCGGCGAGCACAGTGACCGCGCCGGCGGAGGAGACACGCAATACGACACCGTCGCCGCCCACATAGAACGAGCCATCGGAGCCGAGCTTCATGTCATAGCCGTAAGTGGGAATCACGGCGACGGTCGAGATTCTGCCGTCGCTGCCCATCTTACGGATCCGGTAGTTGAGGGAGTCGAGGATGTAGAGGTTGCCGGTCGTGTCGGGAACGACGGCGTTGGGGTAATAGAGCAGAGCGTCTTCGGCGCGGCCGCCATCGCCGAGGGGGAACGTCCCGGCGAAGTTCTTCAGGATGAACGGGTAGTTCTGCGGGAAGGCGGAAGCAGCGAACAGGAGCAGGGAAAGCAGCGATTTCGAGAGTGGGCGCACACGTATCCTTTCATTTGGAGAACTAGCTCCCAAGGCAGGATGACCGTGCCTCACCCCGAGTCACTTAGCCGTTTGTGCGTAGGATTTTCGCATGCAGCGCATCGGCCGTCAAGCGACGACAGCCCTGCGAACCGGGTTTGGTAAGCTCGTTTCATGTCCACGTCGAACGTGTATCCGCCGCCCCCAGAGTTCGTTGCGAAAGCGAATGTGAAAGGGATGGACGGCTACCGCGCCCTATACGAGCGCGCCGCCGCGAGTCCGGAGGAGTTCTGGTCGGAGCTGGCGGAAAAAGAGCTGTTCTGGTTCCAGAAGTGGTCGCATGCGTTCGAGTGGAACCCGCCGTTCGCGAAGTGGTTCGTCGGCGGAAAGACGAACGTCTCCTACAACTGCATCGACCGGCATCTGACCACTCCGCGGAAGAACAAGGTCGCGATCCTGTGGGAGGGCGAGCCCGGCGACCAGCGGCAGATCTCCTACCAGGAGCTGCATCGGCTGGTCTGCCGCTTCGCCAACGTCCTCAAGGGCCGCGGGCTGAAGGCCGGCGACCGCGCCATTATTTACATGGGAATGGTTCCTGAGCTGCCGATCGCGCTGCTGGCGTGCGCGCGGCTGGGGATCACGCACTCGGTGGTGTTCGGCGGATTCTCGGCGGAGGCGCTCAAGGCGCGGATTCAGGACCTCGAGGCGCAGGTCGTGATCACCGCGGACGGGTCATGGCGGCGCGGCAAGGAGGTAAGGCTCAAGGATGCAGTGGACGAATCGCTGACGGATTGTCCGACGGTGAAGGACGTAATCGTCTACCAGCGCACGGGCGGGACGGTCACGATGAAGGACGACCGCGACCACTGGTGGCACGCGCTGGACGAGGGCGTGAGCGAGGACTGCCCCGCCGAGCAACTCGACAGCGAGCACCCGCTCTACGTGCTGTACACTTCCGGCACCACCGGCAAGCCCAAAGGCATCGTCCACACGACAGCGGGGTATTTGCTCCAGACCACCATGACGATGAAGTGGGTCTTCGACCTGAAGGAAGAGGACACCTATTGGTGTACGGCGGACATCGGCTGGGTGACCGGCCACAGCTACATCGTCTACGGCCCGCTCTCGTGCGGCGCGACGACGATGATGTACGAGGGCGCGCCGGATACTCCGCAACCGGACCGCTTCTGGCGCCTGATCGAAAAATACCGCGTCAACATTTTCTATACGTCGCCCACCGCCATCCGCGCCTTCATCCGCCAGGGCGAGCAGTGGCCCAACGGGCATGACATGTCGAGCCT
>DATJGQ010000383.1:0-2534 GCA_035494815.1 Gemmataceae bacterium | reverse complement strand
AACGCGTCTATCGGATTATTTCCGAGCCGCGACCGTAAGGGAGCGGGTACAGCCGGCCGTTTCGGCGCGTGGAAGCCCCAGTCCTCGGCGGCTGAGAGTTCGGACAACGCCGCCGCCAGCAACGCGGCGGCCATGACTGCTCGGGAAATCGTTCGGGAATGTGACATCGTGTTGGTAGGTCCGGTCGCGGGTCGAGGTCCATTCTACCGACAATTTCGCGGACCGAAAGCGATTGACCCCTCATCACGATACAATTGCCGCGTCGCGTCGCCCCGGGGAGAGGGACCATGTCGCAAAGCCGAACAATCGCCGGGGTCATCGTCATGCTACTGTTCGGCGTCGCGCACTCCGCGGGCGACGACCTGACCGCACGACTGCGAGACCTGAACGCGACCGTCATTCCCGCCGACAGCGAACAGGGCAAGCAACTCCCGCGGATGCTATCGCGGCAAGTCCAGGCGCGACTCCGCGAGGCGAATCAGCGGGAGAGTCGTCTCTGGCAACACATCCGCACCCGCGCCGAATGGGAACAGTACCGCGACCCGCGCATTAAGGCCCTTCGCACGTCACTCGGGACGTTTCCTGATCCGCCTCGTGATTTGCACGTGCGGCTGACGCGCACCCTCGACGGCGACGGTTATCGCGTCGAAAACCTCGTCTTCGAAAGCCGCCCCGGCCTGCTCGTCACTGCGAACTTGTACCTGCCGCGACAAACCGCCGCGTCCATGCCGGGGATCCTGATCTGCCATAGTCACCACAACCCGAAGACACAGGGCGAGCTGCAGGACATGGGCATGACCTGGGCCCGGCTCGGCTGCGCGGTCCTCGTGATGGACCAACTCGGCCACGGCGAACGGCGGCAGCACCCGTTCGTTGACGCGACCAGTTACTCGGGCTCGTTTCGCCCCGGCCGTCAGGATTATTTCTTCCGCTACAACGTCGCACTCCAATTGCACACGATCGGCGACAGCCTGATCGGCTGGATGGTCTGGGACCTGCACCGCGGCGTCGACTTGCTCTTGGCCCGGGGCGCCGACAAGGAACGAATCATTTTGCTCGGTGCGGTGGCCGGTGGCGGTGACCCGGCGGCGGTGGCGGCCGCGCTCGACCCGCGGATCACGGCCGTCGCCCCGTTCAACTTCGGCGGGCCGCAGCCGGAGACGACCTTCCCGCTGCCACCCGACGCCGAGGAGTCGTTCAATTACGTCGGCGGCGGCAGTTGGGAGTCGACACGGAACCTGCGGCTTTCCGCCCGCGACGGGTTTCTCCCGTGGGTGATCGTCGGCTCCGTCGCGCCGCGCGGACTGATCCACGCGCATGAGTTCTCGTGGGACCGCGACCGTGACCCGGTCTGGAAGCGATATCAACGCATCTATGGCTTTTACGACGCGGCGGACCGCCTCGCCGCGGCTCAAGGCCGCGGCTTACTGACTGGGCAGCCGCCGGAGGCGTCGCACTGCAACAACATCGGCCCGGAGCATCGCCAGGGGATTTATCCGACGCTGAACCGCTGGTTCGGCATCGCCGCGCCGGCGCGCGAGACGTCGCAACGGCGGCCGGCCGAGGAACTGACGTGCCGGACGCCGGACATCACCGTAAAGCCGGTGCACCAGCTCGCGGCCGACCTCGGGTCGGAGCGCGCCGCGGCGGCCCGCCGGCGGCTCGAGTCCCTCCCGCCCGATTCGCGCCGCGATCAACTTCGTCGCGACTGGTCGCGGCTCCTCGGAAGGGTCGAGCCGGCGGGCGAGCCGCCGGCGATCACCCGGCAAGCCGAGCGGCTTGGCGGCATCACGGTCGAACGGATCGCCCTCGAGTTCGAGCCGCGGATCGTCGTTCCGCTCGTGCTGCTGATCCCGGAGCGGCCGGCCGGGACGCGGCTGCCGGTCGTGATCGCGTTCGCGCAGCACGGCAAGCAGGCGTTTCTGAAGGAGCGATCGGCGCCCATCGCCGAATTGCTCCGCGGCGGTTTGGCCGTCTGTTTGCCGGACTTGCGCGGCACCGGCGAGACGCGCCCGGCGGGCGATTCGCGCGGCCGCCAAAGTGCCGCGACGAGCCTTTCCACGAGTGAGCTGATGTTGGGACAGACCCTCCTCGGTGAACGGCTGCGAGACCTGCGCTCGGTGATGCAATATCTCGCGACTCGGGCTGAGTTGGACCCGGGCCGCGTCGGCCTTTGGGGCGACTCGTTCGCGCCCGTCAATGCGCCGAACCGTAACCTGGCCGTGCCGCTCGACGCCGATCGCTTGCCGGATCAATCGGAACCGCTCGGCACGACGTTGGCACTCCTCGCCGCGCTCTTCGAGGACAACGTTCAGGCGGTGTACGCCCGCGGCGGACTCACCGGATTTGCTTCACTGCTCGACAGCCCGTTCCTGTACGTCCCGCACGACGCGGTGGTCCCAGGGGCACTGACGATCGGCGACTTGTGCGACGTGGCCGCCGCACTCGCCCCGCGGCCGCTGCGGCTCGCGGGCCTCGTCGACGGCGGCAACCGCCGGGTTTCCGCCGAGCGGCTGAACAAAGACCTTGCCCCG
>DATJGQ010000382.1:0-2880 GCA_035494815.1 Gemmataceae bacterium | reverse complement strand
GGCGCGGCTGGCGATGGTCCATTGGTACACCGTCGTCGTTTATCCGGCTGGGAGACATGTCCGCGACATCCCCGTTCGCGCCCGGCTGACGGTGCCGGAAGGATGGAAGGTCGGCACCGCGCTGCCGGTCGAAGGCGTAGATGGCGCCACGACGACGTTTCAAACTGTGTCGCTGGAAACGCTTGCCGACTCGCCGGCCCTGTGCGGCCGGCATTTTCGCGAGATCCCACTTGGGACGCGAGCCGGAGCGCCGCATTCGCTCGTCATTGCCTGTGATAGCGCGGAGGGACTCAAAGCCGAGCCGGAACTGGTCGAAAACTATCGACGGCTCGTCGCCGAGGCACATGCGCTTTTCGGCGCCCATCACTACCGGTCGTATCGCTACTTGATGACGCTAAGCGACCAGTTGCGGCACAACGCCGTCGAACATCACGAGTGCAGCGACAACCGATTGCCCGAACGGTTCTTTCTCGATGATACCTACCGAAAACAGTGGACCGCGTGGGTCCTGGCACACGAGTACGTGCACTCCTGGAACGGCAAGTATCGCCGGCCCGACGGCCTCGCCACGCCGGATTACCAACAACCGATGCGGACACGACTCCTGTGGGTCTACGAAGGGCTGACCGAGTACCTCGGCTTCCTGCTGGCGGCGCGGAGCGGGCTTTATACTCCTGAATTGTCGCGGGAGAACTTCGCACTGATCGCCGATTGGGCGACGCATCAGGGCGGGCGGGCGTGGCGTCCGCTCGTCGATACGACCGTGGCCGCGCCATTTCTTTACGGTGCCCGGGGCGACTGGCAGAGCCGCCGCCGTGGCGTTGATTTCTATGACGAAGGGGCGCTGGTCTGGCTGGACGCCGACACGCTCATTCGCGAGAAGACCGACGGCAAGAAGAGTCTCGACGACTTCTGCAAGGCGTTCTACGGCGGAAGCGACGGCCCGCCGGAAGTGAAGCCGTACACCTTCGAGGACATCGTGACTACGCTCAACGGAGTCGTCGCGTACGATTGGAAGGGGTTCCTCGACCGCCGATTGAACTCGGCAGGGGCGGAAGCTCCGCTCGACGGGATCGCCCGCGGCGGCTGGAAGGTCGTTTTCCGCGACAAGCCCGGCGACCTGCTCAAGGCCCGCGACGACGACGAGAAGGCTGTCGATTTGCGAAGCTCACTCGGGCTAATCGTCAAAGAGGATGGGCCCGTCGTGGACGTCATCCCGGGCGGTCCGGCGGACAGGGCGGGCATCGGCCCATCGATGAAGGTCCTGGCCGTGAACGACCGGCGGTTAACCGGCGACCGATTGCGAACGGCGGTCGCGGCGACGAAGGGCGGCGCGAAGGTGTCCCTGGTTCTGGAGAATGCCGACTACTTCCAGACGGCAGTTTTGGACTATTTGGGCGGCGCCCGCTACCCGCACCTGGAACGCGTGAATTCGATCCCCGATCGACTCGGCGACATCTTCCGACCCCGCACCGGCCACTAGAGCGCAAGGCTTTCAACCGCCTATTTTCATTTTTCGGGCGGCGACCGTCGTACTCAGAGAATTCTCACTCTCGACTCAGACTCGTCTAATCGTTCGCAAGCTAACGTATTGGCGTCCCAGCCACGTCGGCCCCGGTCTCGGTTCGGCCTCGACCTCATCAACACGATGTTGCAATCTTCCATTCTGCTGCCGGTCGCCGCCCTCTTCGGCGTCGTCCTCCTGGTCACCGGATTATCCGGGGCGTTCCTCGTGCGTTCACGGGGGCGGCTCGCGCGATTCCGGTCCGCGATCATCGGGGTCGTCGGTCTGACTGCATCTCTGTTCGCGATCCGCGCCATCACGGCGGCGGACGTCGTGCCGGATAGTGCCGAAATGGTGCTTCTGGAGAAGATGCACGAAGTGCCGGACCTGATCGAGGACGAGAGCGTCTGGGGGTGGACCGACCGTCGCACGCCGATCCGGCTGCACCTGGCCGAGGCGCCGCGGACCGTCGACGAGTTGCGCGAGGTCGAATTCGAAGTCCTCGCGGCCCAGCGGCGACAGGGACGGGTTCTTCGCCGGCAGGAGCCGGACGACCGAAGCAACTGCTTCGGCTGGGTCTTCGCGGACGGCCGATACTGGCTGGATAGCGATCAGGTCGAGCTCATTCTGCACGAAAACGGGTACGGGATCGCGCCGACCGCGACGCCGGGTGATCTGGCCGTCTATCGCGATCGCGAAGGCCGGATTCATCATGCGGCGGTCGTGCGGGCCGTCTGCGACGACGGGACGATCCTCGTCGAAGGGAAGTGGGGTTGGATGGGCGTGTACCTGCACCGCCTCACCGACTCGCTCTACGGGCAAGACGCGAGAATGTATCGCAGCGAACGCCGCGGTCACGTGATCCGCGTGGCGCCGACAGGGATGGTGCACCCAACTTCGGCCGAAGCGATGCCGTAATCAGTCGAACACGAGCGTGCCGAACTTCTTGAATTCGTGGAAACTAGCGCCGACCCGTGCCCAGTCCCAACTGGACGTGACGCCATCGTCGTAATCCATGCGGTAGAAGTTCGCCCGCCAGCGGCTGCCGGCTATCGGCGGCACGTTGTGCAGCGGTTTGAGCAGTTCGTAAGGGATGAACACTTCCGCGGTCCAGCCCGTGATCGCGCCGCCGGATTTGACCGGGCCTCCGCTGGCCGCCGTCGCCTTGCGAGTTTTGCGCGGCCCGTCGTAGTGCCACGGCCGCCATCCGAACGCCCGGCCGTCGAGGTTCGGGATGATGATGGGCAGCTCGACGTTCAGCGGGGAGATCTCGTACTCGAAGTAGACCGGGTGTCGCTCGTCGGGCCAGAGAAAGATCTCGAACACGTCCTCGGTCCAAAGGTTCTGGAAGTCGTCCTTGATGGTGGCGGTGATCG
>DATJGQ010000381.1:0-2613 GCA_035494815.1 Gemmataceae bacterium | reverse complement strand
CGACGACCAGCGCCCTGAAGGCGCGCAGCCGGATCGCGAGCAAGGACCCCGCCAGCGCCGCGATCGCCGCGAGCACCGTCGACGCGGGCTTCGGGACCTCTCGAATCCGGTCGCCGCGGATGAGCGTCTCGAGTGCGTTGGCGTGAATGACTACGCCCGGCATATCGCCGCCGGGGGCGAAGGCCGTCGCGAACACGTCGTGCAGGATCTCGCTGGTCGGGCCGATCAAGACGATCTTGTCGCGAAACTGTCCCGCTGGGATCTCGCCGTTCACGACGCGGTAGTACGGCACGCGCTCGAAGTCGGTGAGCCGACCGCCGAAGTTGACCAGGATCTCCTCGACCTTCGGCAGCGGCTTCGCGGGAAAGCCCGCGGCGGTCAACTGGCGATGCAGCTGGGCATCGAACGCGAGCCACCATTCGTAGCTCGTGTTGGGATCCGGGACTTGCACGCGAATCGGCACGCGCCGCACGTGGCTGTCACGATCGGGAGAGACGTTGAACGGGCCAACCGCTGCGGCCCGCTCTCGAATGACCCAAAGCGGCATGTTGCCGACCGTGCGCTTCGGTCCAAGGGGCTTCCCTCGCTCGACGACGACGAGCTGCTCGTCCTCGGAGATGGCCAGTCCGAGCACCACGTTGCCGGCACGACCGATCGCGGCGCCGAGCGCCTTGTCGTCCTCGGGCCCGTACCTCGAGTCGCTATCGAAGATGACGTCGAGGCCGATAACAAGCGGGCGGTCCGCGCTGATTCGGTCGAGCAGCTTGCCATGCAGAGCGCGCGGAAACGGCCACTGCAGGTTGAGCTCCTGGAACGAGGACTCGTCGATCATGACGATCACGATGGGCGAGGTGGGTGGACGAATGCCCCGAAGCTCGAAGAGCTGATCGAACAACAAGAGCTCGAGTTGCTCGAGCGGCCCGAAGAACACGAACGCCACCGTGATGGCGGCCGCGAGGATGCCGACCACGTATTTCCGGATTTGAGCCGTGATGCGCGCGGCGAAGCGACCCATCGTCGCAACTCTAAGCCAGCGTTGGTCTGCTGACCACGCAGTTTCCGAGACCGCGAGCCCACTGGATGATCGTTCGTTCATTCCAGTAAGTATTCCGGAAATCCTTATTTGATCGACACTTGACAAGCTTGGCTGGGTGCGGCGATAGTCGGAGGCCAAAGCTGGCCATTGGTACCGATTGATGCAGTCGTCTCTCTGGTTGAGGAGGACGCCGTTATGAAGAGTGCCCCTCGCATTGCCATCGTCCTGTCGCTCCTGATCGCGCTGCTGTGGCCGGCCTTCGCCGCCGCTCAGGTCAATAAAGCGGGTGTCGTCACCACCCTGGAAGGCAACGTGACCGCCGCCCGCACCGCGGGGACTCAGCCGGTCGCGCTGAAGTTCAAGGACGACGTGTTCGTGAACGATCGCGTCGTCACCGGCGATCGCTCGCTTGCGCGTCTTCTGCTGGGCGGCAAGGCGGTCGTCACCGTGCGCGAGCGCTCGGCTCTGACGATCACCGAGGTTCCGGGCCGCTCCACGATCGACCTCGACTCCGGCAAGGTCGCCGTCGCGGTCGCCAAGGACAAGATGCGGCCGGGCGAGCAGATCGAGGTCAAGACTCCGAATGCCGTCGCCGCAGTTCGCGGCACCGTGTTCATCGCCGAGGTCATTCGTGCCTCCGCCAGCGCGAACAACGCTCAGGGCGGGACGACCGCCAACTTCTATGTGCTGACGGGTCAGGTCGCCGTCACGAGCGGCACGCAGGTCATTACGGTCGGCGCCAATAACTTCGCGACCGTGACCGGCGGCGTCGTGAACACCGGCGTCATGAGCCCGGCGATGCGGGCCAACGCTTCGGGTGGCCTCTCCTCGAGCGGCGTGCCAAAGGTTAGCGGCGCCGAAGACGATGCGAAGCAGACCGCGATGAATACCACCATCGCGACGTTCTCGGCGGGCACGACGCCCTTCGTCACGCCCCCGGTGATCCCGCCGCCGCCGACGGTTCAGCTCCCGAAGATTCAAGACGCCCTGACCCCCGGAGGCCCGGGGGTCACCGTGACACCACTGGCGGCGCCGCCTGTCATGCCGCCGCCCATCACACCCACACCGCCGCCCATCACACCGCCGCCGATCACACCACCGCCCCCGCCGCCCATCACACCGGGACCGCCCGGCTCGATGAAAGCCGGCGGCATGCTCCTCTTCGGGGACGCGGACATTTCACCGAGCGTCCCGTCGCGGGCCGCTCTGGCGGCGGACCTGCGGGCCGTTCAACCCAGCGCACTCATCACCAATCTGAACGGTTCCAAGCTGCCCGCGGATCTGTCGGCCTACGGCAGCATCTGGTACGTGGGCGCGTTCAGTGCGATCAGCGCCGATGACCAGTCGAAGCTCGCTCAATTTCTCGCCAAAGGAGGCGGTGTCTACCTCACGGGCGAGCGGCTGTGCTGCCAGGTGCTCAACAATTCCGTTCAAAGCCTCCTTCGCACCGTGGTTGTCGGGGGAGAGAACATCACCGTCGGTAGCACCACTGACTTCCCAGGGCTCGCCACGTTCAACCCTTCGGCGCGAGGCGGGGTCACATCAGCACCCAAAGTGCTGTCGACGTGGGCCCCGAA
>DATJGQ010000380.1:0-3613 GCA_035494815.1 Gemmataceae bacterium | reverse complement strand
TGGCCGATTACGGAAGGATCGATCCTGTGGTGTCGTCCGGCTCTTGGTGGGCGGGAGCGGTCACAAGTCCGGTTCGCACGGGCTAAGGGGCGGGCCACCTCGATCGGTCTGACATTAGTCGGGATAATTCCGGCAGCCGTATCGAATCGAACAATCGTCCTCGGTTACCCAAATGGCAACCGCGTCCGACCTCGGGTGCTCATGCCGCCCGCGAGTAGTGCATGAGCAATCCGCCGAGCCGCTCGCCACACGCGACCTCGCCCACGCGCTGTTGCCCAACCGGCTCGGGCGCGCGCCCGGCGGGCGACCGGTTCCCGACGCCCTGGTGTGGGCGCTCCTCGTGGTAATAGGGCAAGTACTCGGATCGGATTGGAAGACGTCGTCGTACTCCCGGACGAACTTGGTGTCGTGGTCGCGGAAGAGTATCCGGGCAGGCAACGGCTCGTCGGCTAGGAGCGCGGACACTTGGCCGGCCTGCTGGACCATCCACCCGCGGTCGGGGTGGGTGGTCAGGCCGGCGACATGGATCCCACGGCTGCCGAGGTAGATGAAAAACAGGACGAACACGTCGACGAGCCCGCCCGGCGTCGACACCTTCTTGGAGAAGAAGTCGCACGCTCAGAGCGTCGCCGCGTGCCGCTTGAGGACCTCGCCCCAGCTGTCCTCCCCCCGCCTCCCGCTGGGGTCCAGGCCGTTCTCATTAAGGATGTTCTTGACCGTGGATTTGGCGATCGCCCGCACCCCAAGTTCTTGAGTTCCCCGAGGACGCGCGTGTACCCCCAAGCCGCTCGCGCGGCCCAGCCGCAGGACCGGAGCTCCCCCTTCATGCAGTCGCACGTGTCGAAGTACAGCGCGCGAATCGCCCAGATGCTCTCGTCCTGGGAATGAACTGTCGTCCGCCGCTTCCGAGACGCGGCGCCAGAGCCCGCCGCACCAATTGTGCGACATCAATCGTGGCGATCACAAGAGATAAGTCTTCGTTCTTGTTGCGGGCAATCCCGCCGCAGTATCTGCGTTACCCTCGCCCGGCTAACACCGAGGTAGCGGGCGAGTGCCGCCCGGCTCTCGAACTTGCCGGAGTCGAGCAGCGACTGGTAATATCGGGCAAGCTTCAGCGGATCCCGGCGTTCCGTCGGGACGGGCTTAGCCTCCAATTTGGCGTCGGTAACGCTGTTCCAGGGCAGCAGCGCGATGACTGGCGAGCGATGTAACCTCTTTAGCTGCAAGCTTCCCCGCTCAACGAAGGCTGAATCGAGTTGAGACCGTCTCGGGGAGCTTTTTCCAAGTCTGATCAGACGCTCTCAAGCGGCCTCAACTGTCTGTTCGCCAGAGAGTTGAGGCCGAAGTCATTCATCCGGCCACGTGCTTCACGAATTGCGATCAGTCTCCACGACGATCAACCAGTATCAAATTCTTGTGCAACAACAGTGCAAGAACCAGTCCGGCGTTTCGGCCACCGGCGCCTAAGATTCTCGGGTGCTTCAGGTCGTATGTGAAGCGCGTCGCGCCGGAACCACCGATGTAGAATCCGCCCCTCAAACCCCGCCGTCCGTATGCTAGAATCCGGCCCCCAGCCCAGTTCTGGAGTGCCTATGCGCAGAAGCATGCTGTTCGTCTTCACCGCAGCAATTTTCGTCACCACCAGCTTCGCCGGGCTCGCGACCGTACCGCAGCCGGCGAAACCCGCGGCCGCACCAGCCGCCCCGGAGTACGGCCCGCCGAAGGGCACGCTCGTGATCGTCGGCGGCGGCAACACCGAGGGCACGGGCATCATGGAGAAGTTCATCGAGCTCGGCGGCGGTGCGGAGAAGGGCAAGTTCGTCATCGTCCCGACCGCCGGCGGCACCCGCAATCGGGCCGGCCAGGTCACCATCTACAACGAGGAGAACGTCATCCGCGGCTGGCTCAGGCGCGGCGTCAAGAACGTCAAGATGCTGCACACGCACGACCCGAAGGTCGCCGACACCGAGGCGTTCGTGAAGGACCTGAAAGACGCGACCGCGGTGTGGTTCAACGGCGGCCGGCAATGGAACATCGTCGACTCGTTCGCGAACACGCTGACGTACCAGGAGTTCCACAAGGTGCTCGAGCGCGGCGGCGTCATTGGCGGCAGCTCCGCCGGCGCCACGATCCAGGGCCACTACCTGGTGCGTGGCGACACGTCAGGCCCCGACGTGATGATGACGAAGGAACCGAATCACCAGCGTGCTTTCGACTTCCTCCGCAGGTCGGCGATCGATCAGCACATCAACACCCGCAACCGCTGGGACCATCTCATCGACGTCATCAAGGCGTATCCCGACCTGCTCGGCATCGGCCTGTCCGAAGGCACGGCGATCATCGTCACCGGCGATACGTTCGAGGTGATGGGCAAGTGGAAGGTCGCGGTCCACGACAACTCACGCGTCTACCAGCCGTGGGAAAAGCCCTACTTCGTGCTCGGGGCCGGCGACGTCTACGACATGAAGAACCGCCGCGTCGTGAAGTACTTCAACGGCGTGGCCCCTGGGCGCCGCGGCCGCGATGGCGGCGGAAGTCGCTAAGCTCCTAACAGCGTAGACAGGGTTGAAGACGATGAAGCTGTGAAGGCTGTGAAGAGCCTTTCGACCGAAACGGCGCGGGATCGGGACGACGAATAGGCTTGGCGGACCATCACGCCATTTGCGGTATCAACAATCGAGGTCTCATGGGCGGCCGTGCTCTGCGTGTGTCGCTCCGGTCCCGCCGTCCATGGACTCAGAGGTTCAGGTGAGGACGCTGACAAGATTGGCGGGTTTAATCCGCTTTGGGCGGCCCAGCGAAACTCTGCTCCCATCCCGTCGTCGGCTCCAGTTCTCCGCGCCGCATCGCGCGGGGATTCCCCAGGCGAGTCGGCGGCGGGATGCACCGATTCAGTCGATGCGGCGAAAACTCTCGCAGCAGATTGCTCAGGACGCGTCCGGGTGCCCTCGGCGACCGCCCGGGTGCTGCGCCCGTGAGCGGGGGCCGAAGCGCGCCGTCCTGCATTACGCGAGCGCGTCCACACAATTCCCGGCCCACCGCCGCCGATGTGACCGGAGCCATATGCGGAGGTCGCGCCCAGCACCGCCTGGCCTGTGGTGTGCCTAGAGGTCAAGTTGCCCGACGCGCGTCAACCCCCGAGTGAGCAAGGAATCAGCACAACCTTATCGTCGAATACGAAGGTACGCCGCCCGAAGCGAAGTTCGGCACATCGGCGATCGTCGCCTGCCCCTCGGGCGACGCGAGGACCGCCTCCAGTTCGGCTCGGGTGGCGGCGTACAGCCCGACGATCATGTAGTACGGCGGCTTTTCGCCCGGTGTGGCGGACTCGCACTTGCCGATGGTCCAGCCCTTGAGCCCCTTCATTTTCTTCGCTATGGGGATGTGGATCTCGTTGTAGTAGCGGTCGAATGCCGCCGGATCTCCGGGGTGGCCATACAAGACGGTGAGGCGGGTCATGGTCGGAACCATTTTCATCGGTGGTGATCGATTTGAGGCGGTAGGTGAGGACGCTGTTCACGGGCGGCCCAATGCCGCGCGCCCCATGGGACCGACGCGCGCCAGACAAACGGGCTGCGTACAGAAAACGAGTTGTGGCCGTCAGCTGGATGAT
>DATJGQ010000379.1:0-3564 GCA_035494815.1 Gemmataceae bacterium | reverse complement strand
ATTCGACCATCGGCGCGGCTGTTCGATCCGGCGGACGGTCCGCTCTCCGTCGAAGCGGTGGTCTACTACGACGCGCAGGTCGCGCGACCGGAGCATGCCAAACTGCGCTGGCGAATCATTCGCGCCGGCGGCGGATCCGGTGCGGATCGAGAAGAACCCCTTATAAGTCTACCGGCACGTTCGTCACAAGCGGTCGCCGACTTGAAGGAAGGCGATCATCTCATTCGCGCCGAGATCGTGGTGGACGGGAAGGTGCTGGCGCGCCACGAGCACATCATCTCCGCCGTGCCGCGACTTCAGGACCGATTGCGGGCGCTCCGGGCGGCCGCGGTCGGAACGGCGTCGACGACCGCGCGGCTGACGCTCAAGTCGCTGAGCACGAGGCTCTCCGGGCTGGCGGGCGGCGAAGACTATGAGACGGGCGTTCCCGCCGCTCGCCTGCTCCTCGAGGCGGAGGCGCTCGCCCGCGGGAGTGAGCATTACTATGGGCCCAAACGGCCCGGCCAATTCTGGCTGTCGCTGCCCGCCGGGCAGGGCGCGGCGGCAGTGCGACTCTTCGTTCCGAAGGGGCTATCGGCCAACAAGCCGGTGCCGCTGGTGGTCGCGCTGCACGGCGCCGGCTGCACCGAGAACTACTTCTTCGACGGGTACGGCCGCGGCGCCACCGTGCGGTTCTGCAAAGAGCGCGGCTGGCTCATGGTCGCAACCCGGGCCGGCGGGTTCGGCCAGGCGCCGCCGGTCGCGGACGTCGTCGACGAACTCGCACGGCTGTACCCCGTGGATCGCAAGCGCGTCTACCTCGTCGGACACTCGATGGGGGCGACGCACGCCGTCGAGGTCGCGCAAACCTCGCCCGGTCGGTTCGCCGCGATCGCGGCGCTCGGCGGCGGCGGCATCGTTCGCCGGCCCGAGGTGCTACGCGGCCTGCCCGTGTTCGTCGGCGTCGGCAGCGAGGACTTCGCCCTCGGTTGGGCTCGCGGCCTCGCGAAGTCTCTCTCGGATGCCGGCGCCGCGGTCACATCGAAGGAGTACGCGGACGTCGAGCACGTCATGGTCGTGCAGGAGGCCCTCAAGGAAGTCTTCGCGTTCTTCGAGAAGTGTCGGTAGCGCCAGCGACGGTCCGTCATGCAAGACATCGTCATCGCCAAGCCGTACCGCTTCGTCCCGCCGCACCCGGGCCTCTTCTGGACCTATCCGCTGCGATGGTGGCTGCCGGGGAAGGTCCGGCGGGCGTGGGGTGTCGAGTGGCCGACGTTCCGGGGGCTCGAGCGATTACGGGCGTCGCTCAAGGCCGGCCACGGTATCCTTCTCGCCGGGAACCATAGCCGGCCTTGCGATCCGCTCGTCATGGGGCACCTGTGCATCGAAGTCGGTCAGGCGTCCTACACGATGGCGAGCTGGCACCTTTTCATGCAGGGGCGGGTCCAGCGCTGGCTCATGCGGCGGGCCGGCGTGTTTAGCATTTATCGCGAGGGCGTGGATCGCGAAGCGATCAAGACGGCGACGCAGATTCTGGTGCGGGCGGATCGGCCGCTGGTGCTTTTTCCCGAAGGGATCGTCAGCCGTTCGAACGACCGACTCGGCGAACTCATGGACGGCACGGCATTTATCGCCCGCGCCGCCGCGAAGGCGCGGATCAGAGCCGGAAGCGTGAGCGACGGTCGCCGTGCCGTCGCTCACGCTTCCGGCTCTGATAAAGTCGTCGTCCACCCCGTATTCATCCGCTATTCGTTCGGCGGCGACCTGCGCAAAGCCGTCGAGCCGGTGTTGACGATGATCGAAAAGCGCATCGGCTGGCGGCCGCAGTCCGACCTCAAGTTGCTCGAACGAGTCGTCAAGCTCGGGGAGGGTCTGCTCGCGTCGAAGGAGGTCGAGTACTTCGGCCACGCACAGCCTGGCCCCCTGCGCGAGCGCGTGCCGCGACTGATTGAACGAGTGCTCGGTCCGCTCGAGGAGGAGTATCTCGGCGGACGCACGGACCCGGTCTCCATGGAGCGCGTCAAGAAGCTGCGGCAGGCGATCGTACCGGCACTCATCCCGGGGGACTTGTCCGCGGCCGAGACCGCCCGCCGCTGGCGGCACCTTGCCGATTGCTATTTCGCCCAGCAACTGGCCTGCTACCCGATCGACTACCTCGCGGAGAAGGCGACGGTCGAGCGGATTCTCGAAACCGTCGAGCGGTACGAGGAGGACTTGACCGACGTCGCCCGCATCCATCGCCCGCTGCGAGTGTCGATGAGTGTTGGCGAGGCCATCGAGGTCAGCCCGGAGCGACAGCGCGGCGGGGACGGCGACCCGCTTACCGGGCAAATTCGCGACCAACTCAACCGGATGCTGACGGAAACGGCCGGCGAGAGCACGCCATGGACGGAGTGACTGGGAAATGACGAATTTCGAATGTCGAATGACGAAGGAATGACGAATGACGAATGACGAATGGATCGCGGTATCCACCATCGGCTCGTCATTCGGTGTTCGTCATTCCTTCGTCCTTCGTCCTTCGTCATTCGTCATTGCACAGATGGTCCCGCCTGCTTCCTTGCGTCTCGCGTTAGTCCTCGTCGGCCTCGGCATCTGGTACGGCACGCAGGCACTCTTGAAGTATCGCCCGTCCGGCAGCGGCGTGATCGGCGACGGGCTGCACACGCTCACCGCCCGCTGGTTCCGGTTTTTCACCGAGCACCCGAAGTGGGCGGACCGGCTGTTGATCGGCAGTTCGCTGGTCATCGATCTGCTCGGCGGGTTCGTGCTCGTGGAGAGCATCATCGGGCCGAGCGTGCGGCCGTTCATCGGCCTGTTCATCGTCTTCGGCTTGCGGCAAATCTGTCAGGCGGTCTGCGCCTTGCCGGCGCCGGCGGGGATGATCTGGCGAAACCCCGGGTTCCCGTCGCTGCTCGTGACTTATGGCGTCGCCAACGACCTATTCTTCTCCGGGCACACGGCACTGGCCGCGTACGGCGCGATCGAACTCGCCCGCTGGGGTGGGCCCGTCTGGGCGGCGGTGGGCGTCGTCGTCGTGCTTCTAGAAACCGCGACGGTCATCGTGCTGCGGGCGCACTATACGATGGACGTGTTCACCGGTGCCGTCACGGCGTTCGCGGCGGCCGTCATCGCCGATTGGTGGGCCCCGGCCTGGGACACGGCGCTCGTGCAATTCGGCGCATCGATTTTCGGCACGTGAGTGATGGACAAACGCACCGCCGACGTCGCCCGTCTAATCATTGAGTTCAACCCGACCTGCCAGGAGGTAAATCATGCAAATGCGCACACCACTCATTGCCGGGCTGATCGGATCGGCCGCCGTGGCCGGATTCTTTGTGTTCCGTGCGCCCCAATCGGTCGCCCGACCGGCGGCGCCGAACCCCGACACGGCCGCGGCGAAATTGCCGGTCAAGCAGGTGGTACTCTTCTCGTCGGGCGTCGGCTACTTCCAGCGGCAGGGCGAGGTCGAGGGCGACGCCCGCGTCGACCTTTCTTTCCCGGCCGGCGACATCAACGACCTGTTGAAGAGCCTGACGCTGCAGGACCTCAACGGCGGCCTGATCACCGCGGTGAATTATGACA
>DATJGQ010000378.1:0-2141 GCA_035494815.1 Gemmataceae bacterium | reverse complement strand
TCCCGGATCTGGTCCCACTTGTCGACGATCGCCTGACCGTCGGGCCGGAAATCGAACTCGGTGTTGGCGTTATAGGTTTTGCCGCCCAGGCCCGGCAGGTCGACCGGCATCGTGCGCGTGCCGTACATGCCGAGCGTGTGTGTCTTGGTCTGATCGAAGCCGGCCGGCAGCACGTTCTTGAACGTGTACGTGAAATGGCCGACGTCGAGATCCTTGAAGACGCCTCCCGAGTCACTGGTGGCCTGAGTCACCGTGCCCGCGGCGCCTGTCGCCGTGCGGGTCACATAGGAGGTGTAGTCCCGCGTCGTCGGGTTGTACCAGGAGAGCAGGAAGCTCGTCGAGGCCGTGCCGGGCGTTTGGACGCCGAGACGGTCGATCGGCGCGCCGAGATCGTCGGTCAGGCTCACGTCCACGACCGGCTTGCGATCCGAGCCGATCGTCACGCTGTTGACCTTGATGTGATAACCGGGGCGCGCGAAGTCGAACTGGTCCTCGGTGAGGTAGAACTCCTTCGAGGTCGCGGTGTAGAGAGCGGTTGGACTCTGTCCGCCGCGCGGAGGAACCACACGCGTCGTGTTCGTCCCTCCCGGCACGGTGAGAGCGCCCGCCGTGATTGCCATCGCCAGAGCACGCCTTGCAAACATGGTCCTCCCCTTTTACAACTCAGGTACTCGAGTGCTTGCGACTTCCGCGACACTTCGACTGAGCCGGGACTTCCCGACAGCGCGAGCCTCCCCGGCGAATCTTGAGACGGTTTCGGGATGCAGTCTAATCGTTTGTTCGGCAACCGGCAAGACGCCGGAGTTAACAGTCTCGACGACCTGGACGCTCAAACCGAGGACGTCCGCGCAAAAGCGGGAGAGATCCGCGTTGGAGAACTCGCCCCAGCCGCGGCAACCGCCGAGACGGTTCGCGGCGGCGTCGCAGGCGAGCGACACGTGCTGCCGGACCTGCTCGGAAAGCTGCCAGAGGTTCGCGAACTCTTCCATTTGCGCGCGCGAGAGGTGCGTGCTCCGGCCGATCGCGGCCCGCCACCGCTGGTCGAATTCCGACGCGTTCCAGCGCCGGAAGCCGCGGCAGAAGATGCCGCGCTCGGAGGCGATCTGGCAGATCGAGTGCTCGCCGTCGGTCAGCGTCAGCAGGGCTTCCCGCAACCGCGCCACGGCCTCGCCGCGTTCCCAGAGCATTGGAGATTCCATCAGGCGTGTGCCGAACTCGGCTCTTCCAGGGCCGGCGCGTTTTCCTCGACGCATCCTTCATGGCAATGGCCGACCGGCCCTCCCCAGCGATCGCAGGACTTGACCTTGAAGTCCGGCTCGCCGAGCAGCCCGGTTTTGGCCGCGCGAGCGGCGTCGATCTGGATTTTCGCGGCGTGATGCGTCTCGGGACAGACCACGGTTCGTTCGCCCGAGAAACGCCGGCGCGACCGCAGGAAGTTCACGAGCGGGAAAACCAAAGAGAGAACGAAAGCGATCGCGAAGAACAGGAACAGTTCCTTCATGGGTTCCTCCTTCTTCCTTCTCTGCCGTTCTACCGAGCGGCGAGCAGGTTTCGCTCGTCCATGCCGCCGCACCCGTTATTCGAGAAATTCCGCCCGCAGCCGCCGGGCGCGTCGCAGACGTCCCCGGTGAAGCCCCGGCCGTTGACGAACTTCAGCCACTGGCGGGCGGCCGCTTGCACTTCGGCGACCGTCGCCCGCTCCCGGACGATCATCACGTTGGACAATCCCCAGACCGATTTCGCCAGGTTGCACTCGCAGCAGCAGGTGGCCGCGGAGAACTTCGAGCAGCAGGCGGCGGGGATCGCCGAGAGCGCCTTG
Source organism: Gemmataceae bacterium (assembly GCA_035494815.1). Taxonomy (GTDB): domain Bacteria; phylum Planctomycetota; class Planctomycetia; order Gemmatales; family Gemmataceae; genus DATJGQ01. Next base: position 322 of record DATJGQ010000378.1, on the reverse strand, counting down.
TCGCGGACCTTCTGCTGCTCGGCGGTGAGAATGATCGACCGGTTGTAGCCGATGAACTCCGCCGCCTGGGAGGGAGCGTCGAAGAAGCGCGCCTTCGTCGCCGGGACCGCGCCGGCGGCGGAATCGAGCGCGAGGGTCGCCAGGACCGGCACGCCCACGACCATCGCGAACAACCAGGCCCGCCGGAACAGTTGCGATCGAGCGACCATCTCGTTTTCTTTCTGCCGCCCCGCGTTGGTCATGGGCGACGCTTGAAGGTTAGGAGAACTCGAATTCGGATTCCTGATGCACTTGCATTAAGAAAGCCGCTGACCCGAAAAAC
>DATJGQ010000377.1:0-2966 GCA_035494815.1 Gemmataceae bacterium | reverse complement strand
ACGATGCTCCAGGTTTGGAGGGACCAGGCGTGATCGGTTACACTCGCCACCAGCTCCAGCTGGATCGCGGCCAGGGCGTGTGAGTGGCCCGGCCGATCGACCCCGGCTTGCCTGCGGCGAGATCACGGCGAATTGTCCGTGCCGCGGCGAGCGGTGGTCGGTAGACTCTGGCTGCCTTCCGGCGGGCGGGACTGCCCTGACGCCTCCGGGGGCCAAACGGTTATTTCAAAGAGGACGACGACATGGACCATCCACCGTGCCCCGCCTGTCAAAGGGCTACCTGCTGCCGATGGCCGACCTTCGCAATGCGTTCTCCGTTGAGGTCTGTAGCGCGATAATCTGACGGCATCCCGACCTGCCGATATCCCGTCGGCCGCTCCGAACGACTGGACGCCACCATGCGACTTTTCCTGAGCACAGTTGCACTTCTGAGTTCGGTCATGAGCCTGCGAGCCGACACCTTCATGTACGTATCGATGGCCCCCGAGGGGAAGATTCAGCTCTACCGGCTGGACCCGAGCGACGGCAAGCTGACCGCGGTGGAGGCGACCGCGGTCGACGGGGCACCCGGCTCTCTCGCCGTCGATCCGATGAAGCGGTACCTGTTCGCCTCGCTGCGGAGCACCAGCGCGCTGGCGAGCTTCCGCATCGATCAGAGTTCCGGCCGGCTGACGCCGCTCGGCGCGGCCGGGCTGCCGAAGGGCGAGAACGCCGCCTTCGTGGGGACTGACCGCACCGGCCGCTGGTTGCTCTCCGCCTCATACGCGGCGGGCAAGGTGGTCGTTCACGGAATCAACAATGACGGCACGATCCAGACGCCGGCCGTGCAGACGGCAGCGACGGCGCAGACCGCCCACTGTGCCGTCACCGACCGTGAGAATCGTTTCGTACTGGTGCCGCACGTCCTGCCCAACACCGTCTTCCAGTTTCATCTCGACGCGGCGACGGGCCGGCTCACGGAGACCGGCCAGGCCCGAGGCGGGGCGGATCGGGCAGGCCCGCGGCACCTGGCCTTCCATCCCAAGCTGAATATCGCCTTCACCTCTAACGAGACGGGCAACAGCGTCACGGCTTACCGCTTCGACCCGGCTGCAGGGTTGACACCCGTGCAGACGCTCTCGACGCTGCCGGCTGGTTTCACCGGGGAGAACACGACGGCCGACGTGAAGGTACACCCGAGCGGTCGATTCGTCTGGGTCTCCAACCGCGGCCACGACAGCCTGGCCGGTTTCGCGGTCGATGACGTCGGCAAGCTCACAGCGCTCGGGCAGACGCCCACGGAAAAGACGCCGCGCTCGTTCGAGGTTGATCCGGACGGCCGGTTTTTGCTGGCGGCCGGCGAGGGCTCGGGGAAGTTGGCGGTGTACGGGATCGATTCCGAGACAGGCCGGCTGAGGCCGCTGCACACCTATGACGTGGGCCGGAGCCTCACTTGGGTTCTCTCCGTTAAGCTCGGAGCGGCGCCGTAGACCCATCAGCGGGTGCGGTGGTTCATCCTGCCTGAGTCATCCCCAGTTTGGCGCGGCCTCGGCGATCGCCGCAATTACGGCGCGCCACGCCGAGCGGTTAAAGAAGGATCTGATCCAGGTGCTCGGGCTGCCGGACAGTGATGTCAAGCTGGAGCGGCTGGCCGACCGGAGCTGGCGGGTGACGTACCAAACGGCCCAGACGCGGACCGTGCGGGCGGCGACGCTGGACGAGGCCAACCAGGCGCAGCCAACGGGGCGAGGGACACGATGCACCCCGTCGCCGGGTGGAGGTTTCGTTCATTCGGCCGACCCGCCTGCGTCCTAGGGCTCATCGCGCGGGCTTCTTGGCAAACGCCTCGACGTCAGCAGCGGCTTTGGTGGGCTTCCCCGGTCTCCCCAGGAAGCCGAGATCCTTGAACCAATCGACATAGCGATCGGTCCAGGTGCCGAACGGAGTGCCCCCCCGGGCGGTCAGCCCGCCGCCGTGGCCGCCGTTCCCGTAAATGTGCATCTCGAGATTGGGGACCCCGGCCTTGAGCATGGCGGCGAAATAGTCATTCGCCCAGAGTGCGTGAACCCTGTCGCCGGAGCCTGCGGAGGCGATGAAGCTGGGCGGGACGTTGCGCGGAATCCGCGTCGCCGGATCGCGTGTAAAGGGCGTGGGGCCCGGGTAGATCACGCCGACGAAATCGGGCCGCGCGGAGACCTTCGCCAGCGGGTCGGTAGGATCACTGTTGCTCCGCCCGAAATCTTCAAAAAACAGGGCGGCCGGTGCGGCGAGCTCGGCGCCGGCGGAGAACCCCATGATCCCGATCCTCGCGGGATCCAGCTTCCAATCCGCCGCGTGAGCGCGTACCAGGCGGATGGCCTGGAAGGCGTCATTCACGGCGTCGGTCTTGGGGTCGTAGCCGTCGACGCGTAGGCGGTTCCGCAGGATGATGGTCGAAACCCCGTGCCTCTTGAAGAAGGGCACGAAGTCGCCTCCTTCGGGCCCGACCCACAGGATTTGGTGCCCGCCGCCGGGCGCGACGATCACGGCCGCACCGGTGTTCTCCGGCTTGTCGCCGACGAGGTGCACTTCGATCGACGGGTTGTGAATATTGATGACGCTCCTTGTTCTGTCCGATTTCTCCTTGAGCGTTGTGTTGTAGCGCTCGGCTTCGTGAATTCGTTCTTTTTTCAAGCGCGGCGAGTCCGCGGGGTAGAGCGAAAGCACCACACCGCCGGACAAAATGGGTTCCGGGGCAAAGGGCTTGACCGGAATATCGGGCGGCGCCGGGGCGGACTGGCACCAGGCAGACAGCAGGAACAGCATACCGACCTGGAGCGTCATGGTTCGTCCTCCCTGTGTCCGGCTGGTTGCGAGGTAGCTCACGCCGAGAATCAGGATCCGCACGATGGCTATGACCAGGAACTGGGTCCTGTTGAGCGCCTGTCCGGTCGGCCCAGCCCGGACTTCGGGCCAGTTCTGGATGTCACTCATAAAGCAACATACGC
>DATJGQ010000376.1:0-6842 GCA_035494815.1 Gemmataceae bacterium | reverse complement strand
GGTGAACGACACCGCGAAGCCGGGTGCCAGGAGGAACGCGCCCGTCAGGGCGTCCTCTCCGGCCGGCAGGCCGAGGCCCGGCGTGTTAATGGGATTGGACGTGACGGTGCCCTGGAAGTTGATCTGGTTCGTCGCCGGGTTCAACGTCACACCGTTCTCGACGACGATCGCGCCGTTGATCGTCAGGTTGCCGCCGAAGTTCACGACGTTCGGCGCCTTGACATAGAGGATGCCGGTGATCGTCGCGCCGCCCGTGAACGAGGGGTTCGTCCCGGCGGGGATGTAGTTGTTGAACAGCGTGGAGCTCTTCCCGTCCCAGGGCGTGGTGGCGTAGGCGGTGTAGGCGCTGGTGTCGATGTCGGGGAAGTCCGGCGGCGTTACGCCCTTGTGAATGTGGCTCGGAATCAGCGTCGGGTCCTTGGTGCCGCCGATGCTGGCGCTGCCGTACGAGACGGTGCCGGCGGGGTTGGCGATGCTGATGTCGCCACTGACCATCTTGCCGCCGATGACGACCGGCGTGGAGTCCGTCATCGAGGTGGAGAGCACGCTGCCGCGCGTCGGGTCGCCCTGGCCGACGACGACGGCCGTGCCGCCGGTCACGATTTTGCCCTTGGACGCGACGCCGAAGTCGAATATCGCGCTGGCCCGCGGGGCCTGTGCGTAGTTCATCTGCACCGAGCGCGTGACGTTCGGGTCGGAGCAGTAGCCGGTGACCTTCAGGATGAGGAACGTGCCCGACTGCGTGATCGTGGCCCGGAACGACTTGTTGCCAACCGTGTCGAGCGGGATTACCCCGGTCGGGCTGGGGATGTAGATTGCGCTATTGGTGATCTGGACGGTGTTGCCGCCCATGTTGCCGGTGCCGTTCATCAGCCGGCCCAACTCCGAGCAGACCTTGGGGAGCAGGTCGGTCTGCAGGGTCTTGGTGGAAATATCCACCTGCCCGAGCTCGTAGCGCATGAACTGCAGGCCCGATTCCGCGGCGAGCTGCGAGTCGGTCAGCCGACGCTCGTTGCGCGAGATCTGGGCCGCCATCGACGTGGCGGCGTAGAAGCCGATCGCCATGACGGCGAACAAGATCAGGTAGAGCATCGCCAGCACGCTGGCGATGCCGTAGCGGCGGCAAACGGCCCGGGCGCGTCGCGCCGGTAAGGGGGGACGGCGCCCCGTGTTCTTATCTTCTCGAAAAGCGGCTGCCATAACGGCTCCTTCGTCTCACGAGTCAGCCAACCGGTTCCACCGGCACACCCGAAAGCGTGCGTCGCCGGGTCATCAGGGCGACGGTGCGACGGCCACCCAGCTCATCTGGTAGACCGCCTTGTTGTTGTGCAAGATCGTGACCGTGACCTGCGCGGTCGGTTCGGCCGTGGTGTTCGGCCGGACCGAGGTCATCTGGTCGCCGCCGACGGACTTGACGCTCACCTGCTGCGTCCAGTTGCTGGCGTTGGCGATCGAGTTGCGGTTCACGTCGATCGGGGGGTTGAACGTCTTGCCGTCGAGGTCGAGGACGTCGTCGAAGGCCGTGTTGCCCGCCTCGGGGGTAGACCAGGCCGGCGTCGTGCCCGGCACCGTGTCCGGGTCGTAGAAGGGCAGGCTCAGCGCGATCTCGTGGATGTTGTTCGCCAGGTTGACCGCGGTCGTCTGCTCGTTGGAGTAGCCGTTGGCCATCGTGCCGGCGGCCAGGAGCTGTAGCATCGCCACGACCCCGACGCCGATCACCACCGTGACCAGCGACGCTTCCATGAGCGTAAAGCCCCGGCGCCGCGCGCGGGATGCGACCGAGATGCGTCGCGAACCGGGATGGACCATCGAGGGCGTCATAATTCTGATATCCAATTCAGGGTTACCGCAGTCAAAGCCTGCCGAGACTATCTCGGGGACTATCGGACCGCGGCGCGATCCGATTGTCCGCACGGGCGATACGCGTGGCCCATGTCAACACCGTCCGAGTTCTAAGGTCGCCGCGCAGCGCATCTTGCCGTTCTTCGCATCGGCCGGCGTGGAGCACGCCTTAAGGCGGTGAGGTGGGGGCTGTGAGGGCTGGTCCGAGATTACCAGGCATTCTGGCGCGGCATGGTGGACGCGCTGAGGGTGAGCACCTGCTGGCCGGTGCTGTCGCCGCCGACGGTGGTCTTGCTGTTGCTCCGTACCGATAACGTGATCGTCGCCCGCCGGAGCAGGTCCCAGGCGCCGCCCGTCCGCACCGACTCGTCGCTCCGCATCGGCTCCATCTTCACGCTGAACGCCGTCACGCCCTCGGCCATCGTGTAGGTCTGCCCCCCGGTGATCGCCAGCAGCCGCTGGTTGATGGCGTCGTAGCGGTACGTGAGGACCTGGTTGTTCAGGTCGTACATCGAAATCCCCGTGTCCGTCACGACCAGGCCGGACGTGAAGTCCGACCGCGCCGAGGCGCTGTCGGGGACGTGGGCGTCCGTCGTCCGGATCGAAGTTGTCATGTGGTATAGCGCCACCCGGGCCCGCTGGATGAGGGCCGATTGCTCCTGGTTGATCTGGTAAGCCCGGATCGACGCGTCCACCGCCCACGCCGTCGCGACCATTAGCGCCGCCGAGATCGACAGGGCGATCATCAGCTCGATGAGCACGAGGCCGCTGCGGCCGCGCCGAACGGCGCGGACCGGGTGCGGGTTCGAGGATCGGGCGTTCGGCACTCGGCGGCTCATTGCACTGCCTCCGCGTAGGAGCCGGGCTGCGGCAGGATGTCGATCGCGATGTTGATCCCGTCCGGGAGGGCTCGGTAGGGGTTGTAGCGCAGGTTCAGCTTGCCCCAGCCGGTGCCGTCCGTCGGGACGGCGTTGGGGTCGGTGTTGGCGTCGTTATTGCCGAACCAGCCGAGCGTCGTGTTGCCGGCGCCGTCGCCGGTCACGATGACAGACCCGTCGATCAGCGTGTTGCCGCGGATGTCGATGTTGCCCGCCACCACCACGCCGACCAGCGTGCTCGGCGCGGCAGCCGGGTCGAGGAACGACCCCATCTCAATGTTCGTCTGCGGCGCGACGATCGTCGCCGTCTGGTCGGCCGTGTTGTTGAACATCGTGGCGCCGGTGAACTCCCACGAGTTGGTGAAGTGGGTGTACGCCGTCGGCACGTCGGACGCGATAGGGCCGTTCATCGTGCAATTGTCGAACCGCAGATTGTTCCCCTGGCTGAAGCCGTAGGAGTTCGTCGCGGTCAGCACGGTCGTGTTGCTGAACGAGCCGCTCTTCATCCGCTGCGACCAGGTCATGCCGTCGTTCTTGTCGGTCGTCGTCTGCCCGGACGAGTTGGTGATGTTCGTCGTCATGTGGACGAAGGTCGTGCCCTGGAACGTGCAGTTCTGGAACAGCGCGTTCATCCCGACGGGGATCTGGCAGTTGACGAACGTCATGTTCTTGAACACCGGCCGCTTGTAGGTCGCCTGCCAGGTGCTCGAGCCGTACGGCGTCTGCTCGTTGGCGGTGCCGCCGTTGGCGTCGGTGGGGCTGAGGACGGCGTTCTGGATGACGGTCGCCGTCTTGCTGGTCGCGCCGGCGTTGGTCCCGGTGCGGTTGGCGAACGTACTGGTGTCGAAGTTGCTCGGCGACAGGTCGAACAGCTGGTTGGGGCTGACGCCGAACTCGACCGCCGGCGAGCCGGCGGGCGGGACGATCGGGCCGGCGAACATGTCGGCGATTGTCATTCCCGACGGCTGGAGGTTCGATTGCCATGTCGCGGCCGTGTCCGCCAGCAGCACCTGCCCGCGAATCTTTACGTAAGAGTCGGTGTTGTCCAGCTTGCCGTCCTGGTAACCGGGCCGCGGCGAATCCGTGGGTTTCAGCGGCCCGCCGAGCGAATCGATCGCCGCGAACAGCGCCGGGTCGTAGAGCTGGCCGGTCGCGCCGTTCGTGAACTCGGGCTTGGCGATCGCGAGGTCGCGGCTGGCGTCGTACTGTTGGAGGAACAGGTCGTACTCGTCGATGTACCCGTCCCCGTTCGCGTCGGTGTACCCCGCTTTTTTCGCGTTGGCCCATTCGGTCGGGTTCTGGACGCTGACCCGGCCGTCGTACCCGACGTGGTTGGCCTTCAGCCAGCTCTCGAAGCTCGCGACCTGCGTGTCCAGCGACGCGTTCAGGTGCTTGAAATCGCTCAGGCTGATGAAGGGCGGGAACTTGTTGGGCGTGCCCATCGCGACGTCCCCCTCGACCAGCGTGTTCTTGCCGAGCTGGATCTCGACCTTGCCGATCACGGCGAACTTCACCTTCTTGTCGATCAGGAAGTCCATCGCCAGCGTCCGCGTGGCCGTGCCGAACGTGCCCGTGCTGGTCACGCGGAGGTAGCGCTTGTCGAGGGGGTCTCCCGCCCAGATGGGGTGCTGGCGGATCGCGATCACGAAGCGGCCGGGCGTCTCGTCGGAGGTGATCGGGGCGGTCTTGAACGTGACCCCGTCAAAGGTCGTCGCCCGCTCCGACAGGTTGACCATGTTCGCCAGGTCGCTGTTGATCGACGTGCGAATGGCTGGCCAGAGCGAGTCGGCGACGGTGGGGGAGATCGCCCCGATCGTGGTCTTCGGCCGGTTCATCATCATGAACCGCCAGCTCATCCAACGCAGCCCCGACTCGGCAAGCCCCCGTGCCCGGTCGGCGTCCGACAGGCTCCGGCCCGACTGCGTGTTCATCGTCGCCATCGCGAACATCCCGACCGCGAGCGTCGCCGCGAGCACCATGAACAGCATCGCCAGCACCGCGGTCATGCCGCGGCGGCGGTGATTCCGGTAGTGGCGGGTGCGCTGATTCATGGTTGGCTCCGTCAGGCTGGAGGTCCGTGATCGGGCACGGGGGGGGGCAGTTCCGGGCGGCCCCGGGTTCGCGTTAGTGCTGCGCGAACCGCAGCCAGCTCGTTCGGTACACCTCGACCGGCGGCGACGTCGGCGTCCGCTGGTACATGATCCGCACCTGGACGCGGGCCGCGCCGGTGTACGTCGATTTCGGCAGGTCCAGGGCCGTCGGGTTCGTGTCCGCGTTGAGCTTGTTCGCCAGGACCGGCACGACGGTCACGGCCTGCGTGTACTGCGACAACTGCGGGATTTGCGTGCGCGTGGCGTCGATCGGCGGGTTGAACGACGAGCCGTCGAAGTCGTCCACGTCGTTGTAGATCCGCAGCGTCTCGCCCGGCTCGGGGCCAAAGTACGTGTTTGCGTATGACGGGTCCGACACGGGCAGGCCGGCCATCGTCTCCTGGATGTGGCTGGCCAGGAGCATGGCCGTGGTCCCCTGGGCGGCCACCGAGTTCTGCTGCGTACACGCCGCGAAAAGCTGGATCGTCGCCAAAACGGCCGTCCCAATGATGAACGTCGTCAACGCCGCTTCGATCAGCGTGAAACCCCGGCGCTGCAGGGGGACTGGGCAGGGTTGCCGGATATCGGTCCTGGAGGCCATCGCTGTGATATCCGATTCCGTTTCCCCAATGTCAAAGCGGAGTGCTTACCCTAACCCGCTCCCGGGAAGTCTGAACGCAAGCGAGCCGGGGGCGTGACCGGATCGACCCGGCCACGCCCCCGGCTGCGTTTTCTTCCTGCGGTCGTCCCGCGCCTCTTACTTCGCCATGATCTGGCTCAGCTTGAAGATCGGGAGGATGATGCTCATCGCGATGAAGCCGACCATGCCGCCCATGAGGACGATCATGAGTGGTTCGATCATCGCGGTTACGCTCTTGATGACGTTCTTGAGCTCGCGGGCGTAGAACTCGCTGACCTCGTCCAGCACCTCGCCGAGCTTGCCGGACTCTTCGCCCGCGTTCACCATCTGCACGACGGCCTTGGGGAGCAGGGGGCTCTTGACCAGGGGGTGGGAGATCTTCTTACCCTGCTTGACCGCGGAGTAGACCGCCCGCCACATCCGGCGGTAGAGCGTGTTGCCCGCGATGTCGGCCGTGATGCTGATCGTGTCGAGGATCGGCACGCCGGCGTTCACGAGCTGGCCCATCGTGTGGAGGCTGCGGCTGATGTACAGGGCGCGGAACAGCTTCTTGAAGATCGGGACGGTCAGCTTGAGCTGGTCGAACGTGGTGCGGCCCCACTCGGTCTTGAGCACCAGGTAGGCCGCCCAGACCAGCATGCCGATGCCGCCGATCAGGATGTACCAGTAATTCACCATGAAGTTGGACAGGAACAGCAGCAGCTTGGTCGGCGCGGGCAGCGCGGCCTCCTTGCCCTGGAAGATCACCATGAAGCGGGGCAGCACGAACGTCAGCAGGAAGACGGTCGTGCCGATCGCCATCGTCCCGATGATGCCGGGGTAAATCATCGCCCCGACCACCATCGACCGGGTCTCGATCTGCTGCGCGAGGTACGCCGCGATCCGGTCCAGCATCTTCGAGAAGCCGCCGGACAGTTCCGACGCCTTCACCATGTTGATGTACAGGGGGGAGAAGGTCTTCTTGTAGCGGGTCAGGGCCTCGGAGAACTGCTTACCGCTCTCGACGTCCTTCTTCATCTGGACCAGCATGGCCTTGAACTTGGGGTTCTGGGCCTGGTCGGCGATCCCCTCGATCGCCGCGCGGATGCTGATGCCGGCGCGGATCATGACCGCGAGCTGGCTGGTGAAGTTCTGGACGTCCTTGGCGCCGGGGCCGAAGTTGATGCTGAAGTTCAGCGCGCTCTTCTTGGCGACGGCGTCGGCGGGCACCAGCGCGAGAATGTATTCCCCGCGGGCCCGGATCTGCTGTGACGCGGAGGCCAGGTCCGGCGCGGTCATCACGCCGGAGTTGACCTTGCCGGCCGACGTACGGGTTTCAAAGCGGTAAGTAGGCATATCCGTAGGGGCGACGCCTGCGTCGCCCGCTCCTTCGCGCAAAGACGGGCGACGCAG
>DATJGQ010000375.1:0-9358 GCA_035494815.1 Gemmataceae bacterium | reverse complement strand
CGCCATCGCGCGGAGATTATGCCCTTCGCCGCACCCGAGTTCGAGGACGCGACAGTTGTCCACGGGGGCCGGTGACATGCCGAACAAGGTGGCGAGTGTGGCCAACCGATCCGGGTGCGTCGCCGGGTAACAGTTGGAGGGGTAGGTGACGGTGTCGTAGGCGGTCGATCCGGCTGAGTTGATGGTCACGTCCTCGCGCGAAGCGAACGGCGGCGACTCCGGAGGTGCGTCCCTTTCAAGGCTTGGCGCGCTCGTCGAGAACGAATGGCTGTCGAGCGGACCGGTCGTTTCCGGCGTCCGAGTGCTGAGGCGCGGCGCCCCCGCGATCGGGAGGAGGAACCCCTGCTCGACCAGCTGTCGCACGGTGCCCAGCGCTTGCGGCACCTCCGGTGACGGGCCGCCGGACGCCGCGAGGCACTTCAGCACATCGCGCACCGTCCGCTCGCCGTTGCATAGCTCCACCAGCGTCAGCCCCTGCCGGTCCGCGTCCCCGCGGTATGCCAGGCCGGTGCTGACGGAAAGCTGGCTGTGGCGGACGTCCCACCCTTCCGCTGTCGGCCTGAGCCGCTGTTCCCAGTTGACGTCCGGCGCCAGCCGAAGCCGCGCCTCGAGCAGGGTCTCGTCGGAGCCTGCCGCCGCCAGGAAGTCCGCGGCCGCGAACGCACGCTCCACCGACGGGCCGCACGGACCGGTCCGCTGGGGCGTGTCGTCGAAGCGAAGCCAGTTCCGGCCGGACGACCGCTTGCGGAGACTGATCACGCCGTCGCTGATCGCCTCGTTGCCCTCGGTCCGATGATAATTCACCCATTCGCGCACCCGCTCCGGGAACGCTTCGGCCGTGACGTCCGGGTCGGACCGCAGCCACAGTCCCGCGTGCGCGTCGGGGTCGACCGTGGTGAGCCGAAGGACGCACGCGTCGCAGCCGGTGCCGTCGAACCACGATGCGAGCCGGTCGCGCCAGTCCCTGCCGGCCGGGTGGACCCACTCGCAGGTCAACTGCAAAAAACCGCCCTCCTCCAGTAATGGCGCGCCTTCGCGGATCACCCTTTGAGCGATCTCGTCGCCCTTGAGCCCGCTGTCGCGGTACAGGAAGCGTGACGCCGGCGAAATCACGTAGGGCGGGTTGGCCACGATCAGATTGAACCGCCGGTCGCGCACCGGGGCGTAAAGGTCGCCCTGGGCGAAGCGGACGTGATTCGCGCCGTTCAGCTGGGCGTTGAAGGCGGCGAGGTTGACAGCCCGCGGGTTAAGGTCGACGCCGATCACTGCGTCGCTATGCGCCGCCGCCAGGAACGCCAGGATGCCGCAGCCCGTTCCCACGTCCAGCGTGGATCGCGACGGCCGCCGGATCGTCATCTGAGCCAGGCTCAGCGACGGCCCGCCGATGCCCACGACGTGCTTTGGCTTAAACTGGCGGTCCGCTCGCGAGTCGTGCAGGAGAACGAGCCGTTCAAACGGGGTGAGCTGCAACGCCGCTGCCACTCCCCCGTCGCGCCCTTCTAGAAGCCCCGCTTCCGTCAGCGCCTCCGGGTTCGCGGGTGCCAGAGCGCGGCGGGCGGCCGCCGGCTCCACGGCCTCCCCCAGCAAGAACAGCCGGACGAGCGTGCTGAGCGGAGCGTCTCCCGCGGCGCGATGCAGGGCCAGGGCGCGGTCTTTCGCGTCGACGCGGAAGCCGGACGTCAGTACTTCCGCCACCGGAATCTTCAGCAAAGCCGCGATACCGGCCGCCGTGTAGCCGGCCCGGTCCAGCGCTTCGCGCAGCCGACGCGCTTCGTCCGGCACGTCCAGGGATAGCGGGTTGTCCTCACGAGAGCCGGCATTCACGACGACACCTCGAAGTTTGCGTCAGAAGCGACCTACGATTCCGCCCAAGAACGTCCCTTGGAGGTCGATCTGCGGTCGCGACTGTGCCTCTTTGCTGGTCCAGTCGATGGTGCCCTTGAAGTCGCCCTGGCCGAACAAGCCCAGTTGCGGCACCAGGGATCCGGGCTTGTTGATCAGTTGGAGCACATAGCGGACGTGCGCGGCGCCTCCGACCTTGAACTCGACGGGCGGGCCAATGGATTTGAGGTCGAACACCGGCTTGACGCCCCACTGGAAGCCGAAGGTCATCGGCGCGACCGGATCCAATTCGAGAGGCCCGACTTTCTTCACCGGCTTCGGCACCGCGCCGATGATGGCCCCGCGGAATGGAAACGTCGGCGGCAGGTGGTCCAGGAGCCGCATGATCTCCGCGAAGCTGGCCGCCGCCGGATCTACGGGGTCATTTCGAACCGGAGCGGTCAGATTGAACGTCAGCGTCTGGCCGGATTGCGTGAGGGGCGGGACCTTTATGTGCGAGTCGGGGGGCAGGAAGAAGGGCGTCAGTACGGGCGGCGTGAGGGGCGGTAATGTCAACGGCGGGATGAGGCGCGGAGGCTGGATGCCGCGCCCGGGGCCACCGGCCGTGCCCTGGTTCGGCTGGAGAATGAGCGAGACGAGCGGCAACTGCTCTTCCTCGAACAACTTGGCCATCGTCTTCGGCCCGACCAGGCCGTCCGGCTTCAACTGGTTCGACTTCTGAAACTCGACCACCCGCGCGTGGGTGAGCGGCCCGAAGATGCCGTCCACCTGTAGCGGCGTGAGCCGCCGGATGTGGAAGTTCAGCACGTCCTGGACGGCACGGACATCCGCGCCCTGAATACCCTGTTTGATCAACCGGCCCATGGGAATCCCTCGGCTGTCGGAAAGTGACGCGACCACAGATCGCGTCGTCCGCTTGTTGGCGGTCCTATCCTCGCGGATGGCCACTGCCCCCGCAAGGGGCCGCCTCGGAGGCGCCGACACAGACCGGGATCCCCTCCTTCCCGATCGGTGAGAAATGGAAGCCGCGAGGCAAAGACTTGGCCGCCGGCGACGCGGATCCGGATAGGATGGACGGAGGCACACGAAAACGACGATCGCGCGAACCGGTCGGCTCGACATCGTTGACACCAGCCGGACCGTGTCTCGTTGGACGAGTCGTCCGGTTCCAGGAGGTCCGCCTCATGACTCCGTACAAGTTTGTCGACGAGACGAGTAACACCAGCGCCGTGGTCCCGTGGACGGGCTTCGCGGAGAAAACGGACGGCTATCCGCCCACGGCCGTCTACCTCCCGCGACGAAAGAATGACTCGGCGAGCACCGTCGACGTCCTGGTCTGGTTTCACGGCCATCTCGTCTCGAGCGCCCGAGACCTCGTCCGCCCTGCCAGTTCGGACAATGACATGCAGCTGCGGGAAAGCGTACGCGACGCGAAGAAAGACGTGATTTTCGTCGCCCCCTGGCTCGGCCTGACCCACGCGATGGACCTGGGATTACTCGGCAAAGACAGCGGCTTCCAGGTCTACCTCGATATGGTCCTGGCCGGTATCGCTCCCTTCCAGAAGAGTCATTCCAACTCGGCGCCGGATTCCCTTTCGCTCGGCAAGCTCATCATCGCCTGCCATTCCGGGGGGGGCGTCATGATGAAATCCGCCGCGCAGCACCTGGGGTCGTATTACGACGACAACCTCAAGGAGTGTTGGGGGTTCGACTGCTTTTATGACGGTGATTATCCGGACTGGTCGAGGCGAAACCCCAAGCCCGAGAAGTACTGGTACGTCGGGGATGGCAGCGGGCAAGGCGGCGATCACTCCTTCCAATTCATGAAAGAGCAGTACGGAACTCCGAAGAAGCCAAAACCGGAGAAACAGCGGATCACGAACACGTACCTGGCCTACGCCGTGGACAAGGTCCTTACGATGATGAAATCGGTGGCGTATCAACCGGTGATCGAAGACCCCGACGATTGGGCGCCGCGACGCGACGTTTATAGCGAGGTCCGCCGGGCGACGGATCGATATCTCGACGATGCCACCGCTGGCACCTACTGGTCGAAATTGCGGCCCAAACTGACCAACCACTTCCAGGTGGTCAGGAATCTGCTCGGCCCGCGCATTAAGCAGTCGTCGTGGCTCCAGGACGCCTAGGATCACCCGGCCGGGGTGGAGAACGCGAAGACGCGCGGGTTGGCGATGGTCAAATAGTCCGCGACGGCCATCGCGATCGAATCCGTCAACGTCCCGGCATTGAACGCGATACGGTCGTTGCCGCGGATCGTCTCGTCCACGAACAGCTCGAACGGCAGAATTGGAGGCCCGAACGGCGGGACGCTGCCGGGCACGAGGCCGGTCAGGGACAAGAGTTCCTCGGGCGAAGCGAACCGGGTCTTTCGCACGCCGAGTTCGCGCTTGACCGCCGCGGAATCGAGCCGGCGATCGGCCGGGAGCACGAACAATCGGAACTGCTCGTCCGTCTTGAGCAGGATCGCCTTGCCGCCGTTGGCCAGCGGCTCGCCGCGGGCGCGGGCCGACTCCTCCGACGTCCGCGTCGGCGCGTGGGTCATCTCCGAAAATGGAACGCCGGCCGCGGCCAGAAGACGGCGGATCGCGTGGAGGACCTGGTCGTTCATCGTGTCAGTTGTCCGACGGCCCGCGCGACCGATATCGGACGGCAAGATTGCTTCGGCCGCGGCACACTTTCCGGAGTCGGCTACCGCTTGAACTTCTCGGCCAGAAGTGCCAGCAACCGCTTCCATGAGTCCTGGTCGGCGGATTTGTTGTACTTCATCCCCGCGATGTTGTGCTTGTCCGCGCCCGGCACGGTGAAACTGTGCACCGTGTTGGGATAGCTCACGAACTCGTACTTCGCGCCGGCCCCGTCGAGCGCCTGTCGGAAGTCCTTGATCGCCTGGTCGGGGATGAACTTGTCGTCGGCCCCGTGGCAGATCAGCAAGGCCGCCCGGATCCGCTTGGCGTCGTCCGCCGTCGGTGTCGGCAGCGCGGCGTGAAAGGTCCCGACTGCTTTCAGGTCGGCGCCCGCATATGCCAGTTGCAGGGCGGTCGAACCGCCGAAGCAGTAGCCGATCGCGGCCAACCGCGTCTTGTCACACTGCGGCTGAGATGTGAGAACTCCCAGAGCGGTCGTCGCCCGCTTCCGCCAGTCCTCGACGTTGGCCCGGACCTTGGTCGCCATCTCGCCGGCCTCCTGGGGATGTTCCGTCACTTTCCCGCCGCCATACATGTCCGCGGCGAAGGCGACATAACCGAGCTTGGCCAGCGCCTCGGCCCGCCCGCGGGCGTAGTCGTTGAGGCCCCACCACTCGTGCAACACGAGCACACCCGGCCGCGGCCCGGTGACGGCGTCGTCCCAGGCGAGAAAGCCCTGGCATTCGAGGTCGCCGTGCCGGTAGGCGATCTTCTTCGTCTGCACGGCCGCCGGCGCGGAGCCGACGATCACGAGCCAACTCACGGCGACAGCGGCGGTGCGAAGCATGGCGATCTCCTCGTTGGGGAACTCCGTCTTGGCAGCTGGTCGGCTCGGGCCGAGCCGCCGGCGACGACACGGCCTATCGTGCGGAATCCGACGGCGCGCGTCCAGGGGCGTGGTCGGTCGGGGTGAGTCATTCGCTCCTCGTAGGGAATTCCGGATTCTTTCTGTCACGAAACCCCTCGCGAGCGCAGTTCCAACTTTAAGTCGACAGGACCCATCTTCGCGAGGCGGATGATGTCCAAAAGAACACCCGCTCGAAAAGCCAGCGGCGGACGCTCCCAGAACAAAAGCCGGGCTCGCTTGCTCCGGCCGGGGTTGGAGCGTCTCGAAGACCGCCTCGCGCCGGCGGGCTTCGGACCGGTGACGGTTCCGGCGGGCGGCACGGTGCAATTCACTGCTCCGGGCCCGGTCGCGTGGCGGGTCGTCGCGCCGACGGGCGTGGACGGCGGAACCATCAGCAACGGCGGGCTCTATCAGGCGCCGACGCGCGTGCCGCCGGACGGGTCCGTGCTCGTGCAGGCGACCGCCGGCTCGGGCCAGGTCAGCGCGGCGACCGTCGTCGTGGCATCGACAACCGCCAACGGCGGCTTCGTCCCGGTGACGACGACCAAGACGCTCGGTCAAACTCTGGTCGCCGACTTGGATCGTGACGGCGTGCCGGATGTCCTCGACATCTTTGGAAGCGCCGATTTCCGCAAAGGCCTCGGCGACGGCACCTTCGCGCAGCCGGTTCTCTCGTATGCCGGCGCCATTGGCCAGGGCGGAAACGTCCTCGCCGACCTCAACGGCGACGGCATCCCCGATCTGATCGGCATCGATACGTTTCAACCGCCGGCCCCCATCGGCACGGTGGTGCCCGACTTGCACGTCGCGCTCGGGCAAGGGGACGGGACGTTCCAGTCTTATTTCGACCGCAACAGCGGGCTCCGGCCACGCAGCGTCGCGGACGCCGACTTCAACGGCGACGGCAAAAACGACCTGGCGATGGTGGACGAATTGCTCCGGTCGGTGACGGTCTTCTTCAACGACTCGACCGGCAGCTTCTTTTCCAGCGTCTCGATGGCGACCGTCGGGACGACTCCGACCGAGCTGCGGACGGGCGACCTGAACGGCGACGGCCGGCCCGACCTGGTCACGGGCAACCGCGGTGACGCGACGGTCTCGGCGTTCGTCAACCAAGGCGGCACGTTCGCCCCGGCACGGGTTTTGTCGCTCGGCTTCGTGCCCCCGGACTTCTCGCTGTCGATCAACCAGATCGAACTGGCCGACCTGAACGCGGACGGGATGGCCGACCTGGTCGTCAACAGTTTCCAGGGCACGCAGTCCTTTCTGAGCGCCGGCGACGGCAGTTTCGGGACGGCGGTCGCCGCCCTGCCGGCGGGTTTCTTCGCCCTGGGGCATGCGGACGCGGACTCGAAGCTCGATCTCGTGCTGTCCACGGCGACCGGAGCGGACCTGTATCGCGGCAACGGCAACGGATCGTTCACGCGCGTGGGCGCGGTGATCGACGGCTATCCGACCTCGACGCTGAATTTCACCGAGCTGAATCGCGACGGGAACTATGACCTCCTGGCCCGCGTTTTTGACGGCCAGCAATTCGTCGTCGCGACGCTGTTTGGCGGCCCGGTAGCGGCGCCCTCGCTGGCGGTCAGTGTGACGCCGCATGCCGCCACGGTGAATGCCGCTCTTACGCTGGAACTGCACCCGCAAGTCACCGGCACGCTGGACGGCCGCGTCGACTGGTTCGTCAACGGCATCGCCGGCGGGGACGCGAACGTCGGCACAATTACCGTCGTCGATCGCTACACGGCCGTGTACACCGCGCCGGAGCCGATCGGAGCGGTCACATCGGTGACTATCGAGGCGCGGAGTGCCCTCAACGCCGCGGTCAAAGATGCCGTCGCCATCGATTTGACCAACTATCACTGGCTGCGGCTGTCGAACGGGCTGACGAACGTGGACGTACACGCCCTGGCCTACGCCGCGGACGCGAGCCGGGTCTATGCGGGGACGACGAACGGCCTCTTCCGCAGTGACGACGACGGACTCCGCTGGCTGCCGGCATCCGGGAGTGGCAGCCAAAGCTTGCCGAGCGTGCAGATCTTCTCGCTCGCCGTGGACCCCACCAATCCGCTCGTCGTCTATGCCGGCACGCGCGGCAAAGGGATTTACAAGAGTACCGACGGCGGCACGACCTGGACCGCCATCAATGCGCTATCGAATAACCCGTTCGGGAGTCTGGCGAGTGCGGTGATCAGCCGCATCAGTATCGCACCGTACGACCCGCGGAAGATCGTGGCCGAGGTGAATTTCGTCTTCGATTCGAGCTTTGGCGTGGGTCCCGGCAGCTACCGGAGTACCGACGGCGGCGCGACCTGGCTGCGGCTGGGCGACCCGTCGAACACGAGTACCGACATCGCGGGCGTCGTGCTCGATCCCGGACATGCGAACGTCCTCTACGGCGGGAGCCCGAGCGGCTTCGTCCGCAGCAGCGATTTCGGCGGCTCCTTCACGCCGTTCGCCACGAACCTCAGCGTCGCCGCAACGGACATTCAGGTCGATCCGTTCGACGGCAACCACTTGATCATCGTCGGTCGGATGATCCGCAACACCAGTCAAGGCCCGACCCTGCTGGACCCGATGCTTCATGAGACCCGCGACGGCGGCGCGACCTGGCATTCCGGGCTATTCGGCCTGCCGCGGGGCAACAACCTCACGGTCCGGTTCAGTCCGTCGACGCCGGGTCTGGTGTTAGTCGGGCACGATGTGGGCGGGACGTTCGTCTCCACCGACAGCATTTTCAACTTCCACGACATCAGCACGGGTTTGAGCGCCGGCTCGAGCAACCTGTTGGCGCAGGCGCTGGCGATCCGTCCGCGGAAGGCCGGCGAGGCGGCCGGCAGCGAGAGGTTCTTCGTCGGCACAGCGGTCGGCGTGTTCGGTTCGACGACAACGTTCTTGTCAGTGCCACAGCTGCGAATTACCCCGGCCAACCCGACCGTCGCCGCGGGCGGCAGCATTACGTTGAGCGCCGGTGAAGCCGTCAACTGGCGGGTGGCGGCCGATCCCGGGGTCAACGCCGGCACGATCACCGTGGCGGGCGTGTACACGGCCCCGGCGCGGGTGCCGCCGTCCGGCTTCGTGACGGTTGTCGGTGAATCGGTCGCGACCGGTGCGCGCGGCACCGCGACCATCGCCATCGCCTCGACGTCCGCCGACGGGACGTTCGCGCCGGTCACGGCGCTGCCGGTGTCGGGGCTTCATCCCGTGATCGACGTGGACGGCGACGGCATCGGCGACATGGTGGACGTGCCGCGACAGTCGATCGGGATCGAGGTGCGCAAGGGCCTGGGCGACGGCACGTTCGCGGCGCCAATCCTGTCGAGCTTCGTCTCGCCCGGCCGGGATTTCTTCCGCCTGGGCGACCTCAACGGCGACGGCCTGCCCGATCTGGTGGGCGTCGATACGTTCCCGGCCGGCGGGTCCATTCTGCAGCCGAACATGCACGTCGCCCTGAACGTCGGCGGCGACAGATTCTTGCCGTTTACGGACCTGATCGCGGCGTTACGACCCCGGGAGGTGCTGCTCGAAGATGTCAACGGCGACAGCGCCAGAGACCTGATTGTCCTGGACGAGGGGCTGGGCGGCAGCGGCAGTAGCCTCGTCTATGTGCTGCTCAACGACGGCCGCGGCAACCTCGGCGCCCCGATCGCTTACCGCACCGGCGGCCCGCAAGCGATCGTCATGACGGCCCGCGACGTCAACAACGACGGACGGACCGACATCGTCGTCGGCAATAACGACGGCAGCATCGCCACACTGCTGAACCGCGGCGGCACCTTCGGGTCAGCGGTGGTGAACGCGCTGGGCGTAGGACTGTCGAATTTCCCGCGGTTCAACCAGATCGCACTCGCGGACCTCGACGAGGACGGCAATCTCGACCTGGTCGTGCCGCACTTCGAGCTCGGCTTCGTGACCATCCTGCGCGGCGACGGCACGGGCGGCTTCACGGTCGGGGAAGTGCTGC
>DATJGQ010000374.1:0-3136 GCA_035494815.1 Gemmataceae bacterium | reverse complement strand
CGCCGGCATCCTCGCCGATCTGTTGCACCAGCGCGGGCAAGACGTCACGTGGTGGACTTCGACCTTCGATCACGTCCGCAAACGACACCGGTTCGACCGCGACACGACGCTCGACCCGAAGCCCGGCTACCGGATGATTCTGCTGCACGGGGCGGCGTATTCAAAGGACGTTTCGTTGCGGAGGATCGCCAACCACTGGGGCACGGCCCGGGCGTTCGCCCGGCTGGCTGAGACTGAAAAGCAGCCGGACGTCGTTCTCTGCTCGCTGCCGACGCTGGAGCTGTCCGTCGCGGCGACGGCGTACGGGCGGCGGCACGGCGTGCCGGTGCTTCTCGACGTCCGCGACCTCTGGCCCGACGTCATCGTCGATCACGCGCCACGGGTGGCCAGGTGGCTCGCGCGGCTCCTGCTCGCGCCGATGCGGCGGCAGGCGCGGGCGGCGTGCCGGGCGGCGACCGGCATCGTCGGCACCACGCCCGAATACGTCGACTGGGGGTTACGCCACGCCGGCCGGGAGCGCGGCGACTGTGACCGCAACTTCCCGATGGCCTACGTTGCCGCGGACCCACCGCCGAACGCGATCGAAGCCGCGGAGGCGTTTTGGCGACGACACGGGCTGGGGCCGGAGTGGCCCGAATTCGTCGCTTGCTTCTGCGGTCGCATCGGCCATCACAACGACTTCGAGACGGTGATCGACGCCGCACATCGACTGCGGGCAAAAGGAAAGGATTGCCGTTTCATCCTTTGCGGCGCGGGCAGCAAGCTCGACTTCTACCGAGACCGTGCCGCGGACCTGGACAACGTCATTTTCCCGGGCTGGGTCGGGGCGGCCGAAATCTGGACGTTGATGCGGAACTCGGCCGTCGGCCTGGCGCCCTTGCGGGAGATCGACAACTACGTTCACAACCTGCCCAACAAGCCGGCCGAGTATTTTTCCGCGGGCCTGCCGGTGATCACGAGCCTGAACGCCGGCGTCCTCCGCGAGATGTTGCACGAGAACGACTGCGGCCTCGTCTATCGGAACGGTGCGCCGGAGACGCTGGTCGAGGCGCTCGTGGCCCTCATCGACGACCCGAATCGGCGCCGGCGAATGTCGGCCAATGCATCGGACCTGTTCCGGCGCTCTTTCGTGGCGGACGCGGTTTTCGGCGAGTTGATCGACTTCTTGCAGATCGTCGCCGATCGATACACCTCACCCGAGCCGGCTTCGGCGGGTGCGAGATCATGACGACGATCGACTTCCACGCCTGGACGGAGGCCGGCGGCACCGACGTGAGCCGCGAGCAGGTCGAGCGGCTCTGCCACCGCTACATCTGGGCGGCCCGCCGCTGTCGCGGCAAGGACGTGATCGAGGCCGCGTGCGGCACGGGCGCGGGACTCGGCCTGCTCTCGCAAGTATCGCGGAGTCTCCGCGCGGGCGACATCGACCGGAAAAACCTGTCGGTTATCCGTGACCACTACGGAGACCGCGCTTCGGCCCAATGGTTCGACGCCCAGGCGATGCCGTTCGCCGACGCATCGGCCGACGTCGTCATCCTGTTCGAGGCGATCTATTACTTGCCGGACGCGCCGCGGTTCGTCGACGAATGCCGCCGCCTATTGCGGCCCGGCGGCGAAGTGCTGATCGCGACCGCGAACAAGGACCTCTACGACTTCAATCCCGGCCCGCACAGCCACAGCTATTATGGCGCCGGCGATTTCCCCGATCTGTTCGGGCCGGATTTCAGGATCGCCTGTTTCGGACACCTGTCATTCGCGGACGTGTCGTTCCGGCAGCGGGCGCTCCGCGGCGTGAAACGGCTGGCGGTCAAGCTCGACCTGATGCCGAAAACACAGACGGGTAAGAAACTCTTCAAGAAGTTCGTCTTCGGCAAACTGGTGCCGATGCCGGCCGAGGTCCGCGGCGACATGATCCACTATCACGAGCCGGAACAGCTCCCCCCCGGCGAGCCGGATCGCCAGCACAAGGTCATCTACTGCGCGGCGACGAAACGGTGAGCCGGTCGGCCACGATCCTCATGCCTAAAAGAGATTATGCACCTCGATAACCTGTCCATCCTCGTCACGGGCGCGACGGGGTCGTTCGGCAAGAAGTTGATCGAGGTCGTGCTGCGCGAGCACAAGCCCCGGCGGCTGATCGTCTACAGCCGCGACGAACTCAAACAGCACGAGATGCGGACCGGCGGATATGACCACCCGAGCCTGCGGTTCTTCCTCGGCGACGTTCGAGACGTCGACCGGCTGCGGCGGGCGATGAACGGCGTGGACGTGGTCGTGCACGCGGCAGCGCTCAAGCAGGTGCCCGCCTGCGAGTACAACCCGTTCGAAGCGATCATGACCAACGTCATGGGCGGCAAGAACATGATCGACGCCGCCCTCGACGCCGGCGTGAAAAAGGTCATCGCCCTGAGCACGGACAAGGCCGTCAACCCGGTCAACCTTTACGGGGCGACCAAGCTCTGCGCGGAGAAGCTCTTCGTGCAGAGCAACGCCTACTCCGGCGCGACGGGGACTCGCTTCAGTTGCGTGCGCTACGGAAACGTCGTCGGCAGCCGCGGGAGTGTGATCCCGCTTTTCTTGAAACAGCGGAAGACCGGCACCGTGACGGTGACTGACCCGCGGATGACGCGGTTCTGGATCACGCTCGAACAGGGCGTGAAGTTCGTCGTCCGCTGCATCGACCTGATGCACGGCGGCGAGGTGTTCGTGCCAAAGATCCCGAGCATGAACATCATGGACCTGGTCAAGGCGATCGCCCCGAACTGTGCGGTCAAGGAAGTCGGCATCCGGCCGGGCGAGAAGCTGCACGAGGTGCTGATCTCCGAGGACGAGGCCCGCTACGCCGTCGAGACCGAGGACATGTACGTCATCCAGCCGCAGCATTCCTGGTGGTTGAAGGACAATTGGAAGAACAGCCGGACCGTGACCGACGGCCACCGCTACGCCAGCGACACCAACCCGCATTGGCTGTCGACCGAACAATTGGCGGCGATGCTGGAGCGGGAGTTGTGAGGCCCGCGGGCGAATGATCCTCGTCGCCGGGGCCAGCGGACTACTGGGCGCCACCGTCCTGACGCTGGCCCACGATTGCGGGCGGGAAGTCGCGGGCACGTTTCACGAACATCCGATCCAACTC
>DATJGQ010000373.1:0-2126 GCA_035494815.1 Gemmataceae bacterium | reverse complement strand
CCATGTCAGGCTCCTCCGCGCTTTCGTTTGACCACACGTCGTTTCGGCTTTGGGGGCGGTGGGGCGAGGCACCCACATTGGTCCGACCACTTGTTCTCGTTGTACTCGGCGTGCGTCATCACCCTGAGGATGAAAACCTTTTGGCTCGGGTACAAGATGCGGGTCACGAGCCGGTACTTGTTCCCGCCGATGTTGAAGACCACACAGCTGCCGATGATGCTGGCGGTCCCAAATTCAGATTTCACGTCGCCCCACGAGTGCCAGGAAACCGTCGCGCTGTTGACATGCGTGTACCAAGCCCGCAGCGGCCCTTCCGCGGCGTTTTGACCCGGAAATTCCCAGAACTGCCGGAGCCGCGCCTTGGAGATCACGCGCATCCACCGCCCTTTCTTCTATCGGCATACGACCCCATTTTAGTTCGCAAAACACGAACCGTCGAGGCCAGTGTTCGCAAAAAACGAACCCAATAACCTGCCTCAGGCAAGCTAGAGCTGAGACCAAGAGATTTGCGGGGGCCGAGTGAGCTTGAGCCCTGCGAAACCCTACGTGCCCCCGCCGTCTGCCGCACCGCCGGCGTCTTCGTCTGCATCCGGTGCGTCAACCGGCCACGTGTTGAAAACGCATGCTTCGCCGTCGATGAAGGCCTGCTCCGCGACCTCCCGCAGGTCCGGCCCGTCGTCGGCCGGTTCGTGGCTGTCGTAGGTGGATCGCGTCACCAGCTCCCAGTCGTCGAAGCGGTGCGGCCGCCACCCGTCCTCCCGGATGAGGGCCACGGCGCGTCGCTCGGCGGTGCGGAGGTCGTCGGCGTCCACCCAGCAGTTGACAAACGCCCCACCGGCCTCGCCGTACTCGTCCGAGTCGGGTTCCGGCCGGGCCTCGATGGTGACCAGGAACAACTCATCCGGCGACGACCGGCGGATCGGCTCAATGCCGTCGGAGTAGTACACGGTCTGGTCGGCGTCAGCCATTCGCACACCCTCGGCAGCCGAACACTGATTAGCTCGCGCGGCCCTGCATCGTACTCTGGCGCATTCGATCAGCGACTTCGTATCATTCCCATCCAGCTACTTCCCCGCGATGTGTTCCGGCTTCGACGGGTCATATCCCGGATTGCGACTTGGCATCTGTGCCCCGACCGACTCCCGCCACGCGTGCAGCCGCCTCCGCAGTTCGTCTGCCTTCGACGCCTGTTCGCCCGCCAGGTTCTTCCGCTCGCCGACGTCGTCGCTCAGGTTGTACAGTTCCACGCGCATGTCGTCGTACATCTCGATGAGCTTCCAGTCGCCGGCCCGGACCGCCCCGTAGGGCGTCGTGCCCTCTTGCTGGTAGAGTTGGTAGTGGGGGTAGTGCCAGTACAAGTCATTCCGCGTCATCGTCCCGGTGCGGCGCAACAGCGGGGCCATGCTCTCGCCATCGGCGCGATGGCCGGGCGCGTCGGAGACGCCGGTCATATCCAGGATCGTCGGGTAGAAGTCGATGCTCATCACCGGCGCCGCGGATTCCGTGCCGGCGGCGGTGACGCCGGGCCAGTGGACGATCAGCGGCACCCGGACGCCGCCCTCGTAGCACGACGCCTTGCCGGCCCGCAGCGGGCGGTTCGAGGTTGTTGGCAGGTGGCCGCCGTTGTCGGACGCGAAAATCACCACCGTGCGCTCGCCGAGACCCAGCTCGGCCAGCCTGGCCCGGACGCGGCCGACCGCGTCGTCCACGCTCTCGACCTGGGCGGCGTAGTCGGCGTTGACGTGCGTCTGCCCGGGCCGCTGGCGGGCGCGGGCCTGGGCCACGAGGTCGGCCTTGCCCTGCGTCGGCTTGTGGACGCCGAAGTGCGGCAGGTAGAGGAAGAACGGCCGGGCCTTGTTGTCGTCGATGAATTTCACCGCCTCGTCAGCGAGGCGGTCGGTCAGGTAGTCGCCCGGACGGCCTTCCGTCAACGTCGGGATGTTCCAGGGGGCGAAGTAGCTCTTGGGGGCGGCGGCGTTGGTCCCGGCCACGTTGCGGTCGAAGCCAAACGTCTCGGGGTAGTACGGCTCGCCGCCGAGGTGCCACTTGCCGATGCTCGCCGTGACGTAGCCGGCGTCTTTCAGCACGCGGGCGATGGTCGTCTCGTCGCGCGGCAGGTGCTTGGT
>DATJGQ010000372.1:0-2439 GCA_035494815.1 Gemmataceae bacterium | reverse complement strand
CTCGACCGCGACCACTACGCCGCGTTCGTCGAACTACACATCGAGCAAGGGCCGATCCTGGAACGCGAGAGGATCCCAATCGGCGTCGTGACCGCGATCGCGGCGCCGGCGGCTCTGCGCGTCCGGATCGAAGGCGAAGGCGGCCACGCCGGCACGGTGCTGATGCCCGACCGCAAGGACGCCCTTTGCGCCGCCGCGGAGATGGTGCTCGCCGTCGAAGCGGCGGCAAAGGCGACGGGGAGCAGTGATACCGTCGCCACGACCGGCATCTGCCGGGTTCATCCCGGGGCCAGCAACAGCATCCCCAGCACCGTGACACTCGAAATCGACGTGCGCGACATCGACCTCGACCGCCGCGACCGCGTCGTCCGCGTCCTCCAGACCGTCATCGCCCAACGGGCCGCGGTGCGACGGGTCCGCGCCGACGTCGAGCTACTCAACGCCGACCCGCCCGCGACGATGGCCGATGAGATTATTGCGGCCGCGGAGTCCGCTTGCCGGGACTTGGGACTCCGGACCAAGCGAATGGTCAGCCGGGCCTATCACGATTCGCTGTTCATGGCGCAGGTGTGTCCGACGGGGATGGTCTTCATTCCGTGTCGCGGCGGCGTGAGTCACCGGCCGGACGAGTACGCCACCCCTGGAGCGATTCGCGCCGGCGTCGAGGTGTTGGCGCGGACCTTGGCGGCTCTCGCCGGTTAACCTGACCTTTTCAGCGTCCCCATGATCATGCCGAATGGTTCCTCGGTCGTGACGAAGACCTCGTTCGGGTTGTCGCGCCGGAACGGCGAGAGGTCCGCGAGGATGCGGTGCCGGTTCGGCATCGTCAGCGTGATCTCCGCCATCGCGGGACACGCCGCCAATGCCGCCTCGCCCATGGCGTAGAGAGTTTGCTGCACACCCAAGCTCCGATGACCCGCGAACGTCTCGATCAACGCCCGATAAACCGTCGCATACGACTCGTCCCAATTCACCTCAACGCCCGAGTAGAGCCACTCGGCGGTCAGGTCGGTAGCCATGATGCGGTCGTCGGTTTCGCGCAGCGTCGTGAAGTTGTCGCGATAAAAGCCACGAAACGCGGAGTCGGCCGACTTCAAGAGTGGCAGCCGCTCGATTCCCGCGGTGACCTGCGCCCGTTTGCGCGTCAGGGCCGCGAGCCGCCATTGCCGCCCCGGCGGTCCGGCGACGAAGGCGTGTGGCAGCGGCTGCCCGGCGGCCTCGACCCGCTGCCACGGCTGCACGGTGATGTAAATTCCCGCTGACGTCACTTGTGAGTAGGAATCGAGAAAGTGCCGGGCGAGGATCAGGCCGAACGTCTCGGGAGCGGCGAGATCATGGTCGCGTACCAGGGCGTAGACGATGTTCTTCATCGTATCCGTGGCGACGACCTGGCGATTGTCGCCGTCCGTGAATGCCGCCGCGAAATCGCCCTCCAGCCGCACGTCGATCGACCAATCGATCAGGTCGTGCCGATCCGGCCGCCGCTGGACCTTGGTTAAGCGGACGTGCGACTTGCCGTAGGCGTTGTGAACGAGTGCGGCGGCCATCTATGATTACTCCGCGGGCGGTGCGTTCGTGGGGAATGGGATAGCCAATGATAGCACACGAGGACCAGTCGCAATCCGGCGAATGGGCACTCCGCGGCCGGGCCGTCGTCACGCCGGCGGGCATTCGTCCTGCGGCGGTGCTCGTCCGTGGCGAGCGGATCGCCGCGGTCGTCGATTACGACGACGTGCCGGCCGGCCTGCGCGTTGAAGAAGCCGGCGACAAGCTCGTGCTGCCGGGGCTGGTCGATACGCACGTCCATATCAACGAACCCGGGCGGACCGATTGGGAAGGTTTCGAAACGGCGACGCGGGCGGCCGCGGCCGGCGGCATCACGACGCTGATCGACATGCCGCTGAACTCGTCGCCGGTGACGACGACGGTTGACGCCTTGCGGCAAAAACAGGAAGCCGCGGCCGGCAAGCTTTGGGTCGATGTCGGCTTCCACGGCGGCGTCATCCCGGGCAACGCCAAGCACATCGAGCCGCTGATCGCGGCCGGCGTCTGTGCGTTCAAGGCGTTTTTGTGCCCGTCGGGCCTGGACGAGTTCCCGGCGTCGAGCGAAGCCGACTTGCGGGCGGTGATGCCGATCCTGGCGAAGGCCGGTATCCCGCTGTTCGTCCACGCCGAACTGGTGTCGCCGCTGCCGCCCGGCGTCGAGGAGCATTTCGCCGCCAACCCGCGCAGTTACGCCGCGTACCTGGCGACCCGGCCGCCGGAGTGGGAGGTCGCGGCAATCCGGCTGATGATCGAGCTGTGCCGCGAATACCGCTGCCCGGTGCATATCGTTCACCTGTCCGCGGCAGAACAGGCCCTGCCGCCCATCAGAGTAGCCAAGCGCGAGGCGCTGCCGCTGACCGTAGAGACTTGCCCGCATTATCTGTCCTTTATTTC
>DATJGQ010000371.1:0-8090 GCA_035494815.1 Gemmataceae bacterium | reverse complement strand
GGCCGGCCGCCGAAGTGCTCTGGCGGGCCAAGGTCGTGGGCGAGCGACCCGACCGGACGGAAACGCTCAACAGCATCATGCCGACGCCGGTCCTCAAAGACGGCTACGTCTATGGGATCTGCAGCTACGGACAGCTTCGCTGCCTCAAAGCCGATACCGGCGAACGCATCTGGGAGTCCATGGAGGCCACGCGTGCGAAGAAGGACGGCCGAATGGATCCGACGTCTCCAAAGCCGGTCGAGTCACCGAACGACAAAGCCGAACGGTGGGGTAACGCGTTCCTCGTGCCGAACGGGGACCGATACTTTCTTTTCAACGAGAAGGGCGACCTGATCATTGCCAGCCTGTCGCCGTCCGGCTATCAGGAGATCGACCGGACGCACGTGATCGACCCGGACAACCCGATGCCCGGGCGGCTCGTCGTGTGGTCGCACCCGGCGTTCGCGAACCGCAAGATGTTCGTCCGTAACGATCACGAGATCGTCTGCGTGTCGCTGGCGAAGTGATTGGGTTCAGCGGCCTTTCAAGAGGCCGTGCTTTTTCAGGCGGCTGACCAGCGTGCTTCGGGCGAGGCCCAACAGCCGGGCGGCCTCGGCCTTGTTGCCGTCGGTCGTCGCGAGGGCCCGCACGAGCGCGTCGCGCTCCCGGAGGTTTCGCGAGTCCCGCTCGGTCCGGAGCCCCCAGTGGACCGGCGCGCCATCTACCGCCGCAAACGCCACGCCATCCGGATCTCCCGCGTCGGTTTCCCGGCGGACCTCCTCGGGCAGCTCGGCGAGCGTCAGCAGCGGCCCGTCCGCGATGACCACCGCCCGTTCGATCGCGTTTTCCAGTTCGCGGACGTTGCCCGGCCAGCGATATGCCCGCAGCGCGAGCAGCGCCTCATCGTCGATGTGCTGCACCGGCTTACCGCACTTCTTCGCGTACAGGTGTAGGAAATGGATCGCCAGTTCCGGGACGTCCTCCGGCCGCTCCCGGAGCGGCGGCATTGCGAGGGTGATCCCGTTCAGCCGGTAAAAAAGGTCCTCACGAAAGCGGCCGTGACGGATCAGTTGCTCCAGGTTCTGGTGCGTCGCGGCCACCATGCGGACGTCCACCTTGACAGGGTCGCTGCTGCCGACGCGCTCGAACGTCTTCTCCTGCAGGACTCGCAGCAACTTGGTCTGCACCTCCGGGCTGATGTCGCCGATCTCGTCGAGGAAAAGTGTGCCGCCGTCGGCCAGTTCGAACCGGCCGACCTTGTCGCGGACGGCGCCGGTGAACGCCCCCTTCACGTGCCCGAACAATTCGCTCTCCAGCAAGCTCGGGGCGAGCGCGGCGCAATGGACCTTGACGAACGGCTTGTCCGCCCGCGGGCTGTTCTCGTGCACGGCCCGGGCGAGCAGTTCCTTGCCCGTGCCGCTTTCACCCCGGATGAGCACGGCCGACGGACTCGTGGCGACTTTTCGCGCCAGCGCGAGCACCTGCCGCAGGGCCGGACTCGATCCCACGATCGATCCGGCCGGCAAGTCCGCCGCCGGTGGCGATGCCTGGGCGGGCGCTTCCTTGGCCGCAAATTTTGCCTGCGTCGTCAGTTGCTGTTGCAGGACCATAATCCGCCGCTGCTGCTCGGAAATCTTTTCGACCTTCGTCTGCAACTCGCCGTTGAGCGTCTCGATCGTGCGGTGCCCTTCGGCACTCGCCAGCGCCAGGGCGGTGAACGGCACGATCGCCGTCAGGAGGCTGCGGTCCTCGGTCGTGAGGTCCGCGCCGTCGGACTTATTCCCGAGGATCAGGAACGCCCGCAACGTACCTTCGTGCGTCAGCGCCACCGCGGCCCGGCCGCCGAGTTCGCGAAGTCGCAAGAGCGCCGTCGACCGCGGAAACCCGGCTTCGCCGCGGACGGGCAGCACCTCGTGCTCCAACAGGGCGAGCGGCAGCGGGTCGTCGTGGTCGATCACCGTCGTCAGGGGCGCGCGGCCGAGACTGCCTTCCGCCGTGAACGCCGGCGGGTCGCCGTGGCGGAGGTACACCGTCCCGTCGGACACGTTGAGCAAGTCTGCCGCGGTCCGCAAGAGCCGCCGCGCCAGGGTCGGCGGGTCGACCAGTTGCTCGATCGCGTCGCCCAACTCCTGCAGCGTGCGGTCGAGCTGGCTCTTGTCCTTGCGGTAACGCCGGTCGAGCACCCGGCGAAGTCGCGACCGCGCCAAATCCAGACCGATCGTCATCACGAGTGCACTGCCACTTACCCAGAACGCCTGTTCCAACGGGGTGCCCGGAATGCCCTGTCGGCCCATCACGAGAGTGCCGGTGAACACGAGCAGGTAATAGACCGCGGCGGCGACGGCGCTGACCAGGAAGTACGCCATGCCCGAGGTAACGAGTTGGTCCAGCTGCAACAGGCGATATCGGGTGATACTGACGGCGAACGCCCCGGTGAAACAGAGACTCGCGCCGAAAAGCGGCCACATGCCCGCCCCGCCGCCGACTTCGGCCGTCGGCCAGACGGCCAGGTAGAGCGAATACGCCAGCGGCAGGGTCGCCAGCACGGCCCCGAAGAAGATCCAGCGGACCTGGTTCCGCTCCATCTCCGCCCGCGCCCGCCGGTAGCTGTGAAACAGACACAGGACGCAAGCGAGGTACAACAGCGTCGACACGCCGAAGTAGGCGAAGATGACCCGCTTGATCCATTCGAGCACGACGCCGTGCTCGGCCGAGTCCGCCCCGCCCCGCGCCAAGGTCCGTGCGACCCCGTAGAGCACGGCCAAGGTCAGAAGGAACACGACCGACGGACCGTAGGTCACGACCAACGTCCCGTGCGGCCGCACGAGGAACCACGGCTTCGGCCGCGGGAAGAGCTGATAGAAGTGCAGACTGACCGCCGGCAGCAGGACCGCGCAGGTCATCAACGGCAGCACGATCACCGGCTGCGTGATGATTCGCGACCAATGGTAGCCGCCCATGAAAGCGACGATCGTGACCACGGTGAGGATGAAGAAGAGGCGGACGGAGTTGTCTTGGGGACGTTTCCAAAAGACGAACGCGGCGAGGAAAAAGACGCCCATCTCAAGTACGAACCACGCGAGCGACGGCACCAGCGTGGTCAGCGGCGGCTTGCCGACACGGCACCAGACGTCAAACCGCTGGCCGACGGGGTCAGACAGCGTCACCAACACGTGCTTTTCCCCGCCCCACTTCCCGAAACGCTCGGCCCCCGACGGCGGCTCGTTGTAGACGGCGTAATCGGAGTCCTGCTTTTTCTCCAGCCCTTCCAGGGCCGATAACATTTGCCGCCATGTCTTCACCTCGGCATCGCCGAGCTGGACAATTGTCGCCTCCTCCAGCCGGTGGCGGCCCTCCGTCCCGGCCGGCCAGACAATGTATTCCTCGTAAACACCGCTGATTCGCGGACTGAAAGTGTACTGCAGGCCGATCTCGGGCCACATGTAGATGTGCCAAAGTAAGCTGCTCACGAAGCCACCCAGAAAGATGGCCGTGAGGACGATCACCAATCTTTGCCAGCTGGCCGGCTGAAAGTGCATCCGTAGCACCGATGCGTTGGTAGTATGAGGCGTTCTTGGGCGCCGAAACGTGCGACGATTTGTCGGCGCCCGTCGATCTCAGCGCCGTATTCTCGCCAATCACTGGCCTGTCGGCAAGCGCTATCTGTCGGGGCTTGCGTTTTCTCTCCCCACAAGTCCCTTGGAGGTAATGGCTTGTTACAGTTCACATAATTGATCATGGATGAACGGCTGGAATTGACGTTTCGGTATAGCGCGTGCTAAATCTCATCGGCTGTCAATAACCTTCGTTTTCTTGCTGCCGCTGAAATGGGGGAAGCAGTGATCGCTTCCGCTAGATGGCTAAGCTTGAGTGGTGCGGCATTTCGCGCAGATCGGGGAAGGTTGGGGGTCGCGGACCTTCGGCACTACGCGGCGCGATTCTGTGAATGGGGCGACGGGCCACCGCTCGTGCTCGTTCCGGGTTTGGCGGGCAACTTCGAACTATTAGGCCCCCTGGCCCGCGAACTGGCCCGACACTACCGGGTCATCAGCTATCAGCTCAGGGGCGAGGACGATTGCTTCGCCCTCCGCCGGCGCTTCGGACTGCGCGACCTGGTCAACGACCTGCATGATTTCATCGGTTGGCAGGGTCTCGAGCGGCCGATCATCTGCGGGGTTTCGTTCGGCGGAGCGATCGCCGTAGAGTTCGCCGCGAGCTATTCGCATCGCCTCATTGGGCTGGCGACACAAGGGGTCGGCTTCCGCTATGAGCGGAGCCTGGTCGAGCGGATCGCCAGCCTCGTCCTGTCGGGATACCCCCTGCCGTCCGATAGTGCGTTCGTCAATCAGTTCTTTAACCTGCTCTTCGGGGGCCGCCAGCCCCGGGCGTTGTTCGACTTCGTAGTCCGGCAATGCTGGGAAACCGACCAGAGCGTGATGGCGCATCGCCTGCACCTGGTCGAGCGTCTCGATTTTTCCGGCCGCCTTCGCCGCGTCGCTGTGCCGGCCTGTATTCTCGCCGGCGATCGGGATTTCCTTGTGTCCCCCCAGAGTCGCGAGCGGCTCGCCCGTGGGCTGCCCCTCGGCTGCGGCGAATTGCTATCCGACTGCGGACATCTCGCGTTCATTACCCATCCACACCTCGTGGCCGAAAGGTTCATCCGGTTCGCCCGCCCGCTCGTGACGGACGAATGACCGACCGCGCTCTTGTCGCGGCGGCGTTCGCGGGGCCATAATAATAGCCGGTCACCCGCACTCGTCGCTCCCGCCAGGAGTTTCCGCGATGTTTCGTCGTTCGCACCACAAGGCGTTGGCCGTCATCACATTGTTCGCCGCCGTCGTCGCGCTCGACCCGCTCGAGGCCTCTGCTTGCCCGTTCTGCTCGGCGCAGGGACAGACGCTGACGAACGACGCGGCGCAGGCGAGCATGATCCTCTACGGCCGGCTGACCAACGCCCGGCTGGATCCGAACGACGTCAACGCCGGCTCGACCGACCTGATCATTGAGACGGTCGTCAAATCGCACGAGATCCTCGGCGACAAAAAGCAACTGACGCTGCCGCGCTACCTGCCGCAGGAGAAAGAGAACCAGTATAAGTACCTGGTCTTTTGCGACGTGTTCAAAGGCGCGCTGGACCCGTATCGCGGCGTGGCCGTCAAAGCCGATAGCCGCATCGCCCAGTACCTCAAAGGCGCTCTGGCGGTCAAAGACAAGGACACCGCGACCCGCCTGCGCTATTTCTTCGACTACCTCGACGATAGCGACGTCGAAGTTTCGAACGACGCGTACATGGAGTTCGGCAACGCCGACTACAAGGACTACCGCCCCGTCGCCGAGAAAGTCGCCTCCGACAAGATCGCGAAATGGCTGACCGACCCGAATACGCCGCCGTCGCGGCTCGGGCTATACGGCTCGATGCTCGGTCATTCCGGCAAGGCCGAGTACGGGAAACTCCTGCGCAACCTCCTCGATGACCCGCAGCGGCAGTACACGAGCGGCATCGACGGCATTCTCGCCGGTTACGTGATGCTCCAGTCGAAGGAAGGCTGGCAGTACGTCACCGACCTGATCAAGGACCCGAAGAAGGACTTCCTGCTCCGCTATGCCGCGCTGCGGACGACGCGATTCTTCCACGACTACCGGCCGGACCTTGTTCCGACGAAGGACGTTGTGGCCGCCGTCACCATCCTGCTCGGCCAGAAGGACATCGCCGACCTTGCGATCGAAGACTTGCGAAAGTGGGAGGACTGGGGCGTCGCCGACCGTGTCCTCGATCTCTGGGGCCAGGCGTCGCACGACGTGCCGATCATTAAGCGGTCGGTGATCAAATATGCGTTGAGTTGCCCGAAGGACAACAAGCGGGTCGCCGCGTTCATCGCCGAGCGAAAGAAAGAGAACGGGGCACTGCTCGACGACCTCGAAGAATTGCTCCGCATGGAAGCGCCGAAGCCGGCCTCGCCCGCGCCGCCGTCGCCGGCGAAGAAGTGACGATCGAACCGGAAGGAACCGAGCATGAGCCGTCGTTTCATCGCGGCGGGGGCGATTGCAGCCCTCGCCGTCCCTGTCGTCGCACACGCCTGTTCGCTCTGCGGCGGCGCGATGAACAAGCTGACCTGGAGGCAGGGGGCGGCTCAGGCGAAACTAATCCTGTACGGCACGCTGGCCAATCCGCGACTCGGCGACGGGAATGGCGGCGCTGCCGGCACGGACCTGCAGATCGAGCACGTTATCAAGTCGCATCCGATCCTGGCCGGCCGCAAGTCGATCACTCTGCCCCGCTGGCTGCCCGTCGATCCGAAGTCGCCGCCGAAGTTCCTGGTGTTCTGCGACGTGTTCAATGACCGGCTCGACCCGTATCTGGGCACGCCGGTCAAGTCGCCGGCCGTCGTGGGTTATCTCACGGGGGCGATGGCCGTTGAAACGGCCGATCGGCAAGGACAACTGGCATATTTCACCCGCTACCTCGATCATGCGGACGCCGACGTCGCGGGCGACGCGTTTCTGGAGTTTGCCAAGAGCAATGACGCAGATGTCGCCCGCGCGGCCAAGACGCTCGACCCGGCGCGCCTGCGGAAGCTGTTATCCGATCCGCAGACGCCGGCGGAGCGACTCAGCCTCTTCGCATATCTGCTTGGCGCATGCGGCGGGCCCGCCGACGCCGATTTTTTCGGCCGCTTACTTCAGCAGCCCGACGAGCGAGTCCAGTCGGCCTATGGCGGCATACTCGCCGGCTACGTCATGCTGAGGCCACAGGATGGCTGGAAACTCGCCTACTCGATCCTCGGCGACACGTCACGGAAGTATCCGGAGCGGGCCGTCGTCGTCAGCACGCTCCGTTTCTTTCACGGCACGCGTCCTGATTCGCGCCGCGAGGTGCTCAACGGAATGTCGCTGGTCCTCCCCCAGGGCGACATGGCCGACATGGCGATTGAAGACTTGCGACAGTGGCAGTGGTGGGACCTGACGGGCGAGGTGCTGGCCCAATACGGCAAGAAGTCACACGCCTCGCCGCTCGTTCGCCGGTCGATCGTCCGCTACGCGCTCGTCTGTCCGAAACCGGAGGCGAAGCAATTCGTCGCTGCCGTACGGCGGGCGGATCCGGCACTCGTCAAGGACATCGAAGGGTCGCTGCAGTTCGAGGCGCCGGTCGCGCCCGGAAAATGACCAGCGCCCGTCCGAGCCTGAAGCGTCAGCGAAGCACTTCGCTAACGCCTCAGGCTCGGAAGGAACTCGAATACAGGTCCTCACTTCGGCAGTTTCCAGAACTCGTCAAAGAGCCCCGCCGTCACAATTCGAGTCGCGAGCGGGTCGCGCGCGGTCGGCGCGAGTTGCAGGAGCGCGTAATCACCGAGCCGCGGGTAGAGAAGCGCGTTCGTTCCCTGGAAGGCGTCATCGTGGAAGGTATGGCCGGAATTCAGGACGATATACCTGCCCGGCCTGAGCGGGTTCGGCTGAATCAGCACTGGCACGTGCGTGGCAGCATCGCCTGCGATGTCGCCGAACGCCACGCGGTCCTTAGTCCAGGTGAGCGGTAATTTCGGCAGCACCTTCGCGATGAGGCTGTTAGACGACGGATCGCCGAACAGAATCAAATTGTTGCCGCGAATGTCCTCGTCGGTGACGGCGGTGTCGTCCTTAACCGGGAGCTTCCCGCGCAGGTACTTGTCCCACGTGCGTCCGAAGCGGTCCAGTTCGCCGTCCGCATGATGCCCGAGGCTTGCGTGCCACGGCGTTCCGGTCCCGCGGACGCAGAGAAACGGGCGGCAGAACGCGTCATCGATCGGTCCCTGGAACCCGGGGGACTTTTCTGGTGCCACCCGCCACAGTCGGGCAGACTCGACCGCCTTCCACCGGCCGTCCGATTTGCTCAGTCCGATGCTCCCGCCGTCGTTCGCCTCGACGATTTGTCCGTCGACGTCGCAGCGGACCTTCTTCGCGGCATCCTTCGGGATGTCCTCGTGCATGATGATGAGGCTTCGCACGTTCGCGGTTTCGATCCGAAAACCTTCTTGGGTCCGGCGGGCGTCGACGGCGGCTCGGTCGTAGTGTCGGTCCAAGCCCATCACATACACCCAATTGCACTTGTGGAACTTGAGCGTGTACGTGACGAA
>DATJGQ010000370.1:0-4358 GCA_035494815.1 Gemmataceae bacterium | reverse complement strand
CGCCGGCGCACCGGGCCACGACGCGGGGGCGGACCGCGGGTCGCGCGAGCGCCGCGGCATGCGACTTCCGACAACGACCGAGCGAACGCCGGTGTCGGAGCGACACGTCGTGGAGGTCGCGCGCCGGCGGGCCGCTTGTGCGCCGTGCTATGTGATGCGCGAACGGTGAGCGCGCGACGGCAGAGACCGTCCGCACTCGCCGACAAAGCCGACCGCGCCCGACGGGCAGTCGGTCGAGAAGAGCCAAAGCTCATCCGGCGTTGGGTACAGGAGTCGAACCTGTGACTGCCAGATTAACAATCTGGTGCCTTACCATTTGGCTAACCCTTGGTGGCGCCCCATCGGCCGGTTCCGAACCCGGACGCGGGACACGGCCGCGACGACGCCAAAGCGGTCCGGCCGCGCCGCCCGGCCTGTCGCCGATGCGGTGCTTGGAAAGAGACAATCCGGCAGGCAAGAGGTTCGTCACCGCCTCGCTCGTCGGCTGTAGAATGCTCACCATGACCACCCTCCGCATCGCCAACGGCCGCGTCATCGACCCGTCGCAGGCCATCGACCAGGTCGTCGACCTCTGGATCGAAAACGACCGCGTCATCGACGTCGGCCCGCACCAGCACCTCAAAGCCGATCGCGCCATCGACGCCACCGGCCTCATCGTCACGCCCGGTTGGCTCGACATGCACGTCCACCTCCGCGAGCCCGGCCGCGAGGAGGATGAGACGATCGCGACCGGCGCCGCCGCCGCCATCGCCGGGGGGGTGACGACGGTCGCGTGCATGCCGAACACCGAGCCGGCGATCGACAGCCAGGCGTCGGCCGAGTTCGTCTACCTGCAGGCGAAGCGGGCCGGGTTCGCCAACGTCTTTCCGGTCGGGGCGGTGACGAAGGGCCGCCGTGGCGAGGAGCTGGCCGAGATCGGCGGCCTCGTCGACGGCGGCGCCGTCGCCTTCACCGACGACGGCTCGCCCGTCTCCAGCGCCGAGATTATGCGGCGGGCGCTCGAATACAGCCGCATGTTCGACAAGGCGATCCTGAGCCACTGCGAGGACCTCGACCTGACCAAGGGCGGCGTCATGCACGAGGGGTTCGTCAGCATGTCGCTGGGCCTTCGCGGCATGCCGGCCGCGGCCGAGGAGGTGATGGTCTTCCGCGACATCGAACTGGCGCAACTGACCGGGGGCCGCGTGCACATCATGCACGTCTCGACGGCCGGCAGCGTCGAGCTGATCCGCCAGGGCAAGGCGAAGGGCGTCCGCGTCACCGGCGAAGCCTGCCCGCACCACTTTCTGCTGACCGACGAGTCGCTGCGGACCTTCGACTCCAACTACAAGATGGCCCCGCCGCTGCGGACGAAGGATGACGTGGACGCCATCCTCGCCGGCCTCAAAGACGGCACGCTCGACGTGATCTCGACCGACCACGCCCCGCACGCCCCGGAGAAGAAGGCCCGCGAGTTCGACCAGTGCCCCAACGGCATCCTAGGCGTCGAAACGCTGCTGCCGCTGTGCGTGACGCACCTGATCGAGCCGGGGCATCTGACTTGGCCCGAGCTGATCGCAAAGGTGACGGTGAATCCGGCGAAGGTGCTGTCCATCGACCGCGGCACGCTCAAGCCGGGTGCGGTCGCCGACGTGACGGTGATCGACCCGGCAGCGGAGTGGACGATTGACGTCGGCCGGTTCAAATCGAAGAGCCGCAACTGCCCGTTTCATGGGTGGACCGTGCGCGGGCGGGCGCACACTGTTGTCGTGGGCGGCGTGGTGAAGCACGCAGTGGGTGACCGCGCGTGAAGGAAGCATTTTTTGGTAGAATGCGGGCCGTACGATGCCCAATGATCGCACGAGAGGGACGAATCGTGAGTAAAGTGATTGTGGACGATGCCCTGTACGAGAAGTTAAGCGCGACCGAATCATTCACTGAGCTTTGTGCGAAAGACGGTCGAACCGTGGGCTTTTTTGTGACGCCAGGGGTCCACGCGCAGTTACTCCGCGGCTGGGCCGGTTCCGAGGTCACCGCAGACGAACTCGAACAAGCGCGGCGAGAATACCAACAGGGTGACGGTCGGACGTTGTCAGAAGTGTTCGCCGAATTGCGGCGGCGCGGGATCCCGGGAGTTCCCGCTGAATGACGTACCGCGTCGTCTTCCTCGACCGCGTGACCGAGCAACTCGCGGCGATCTACCTCGCGGCGGTCGAGCAGGGTTGGGACACCGCGGCCCTGAACACCGCATTGACGCGGGATCTGGCCTGCGCCGGCAACCGTTGCAATGCGGCGAATCCCGTGCGGCTCACGAACGAGTCTGGTTCGAGCGGCCAGTTACAGTCTGGTTCGAGGTCCACGAGGGCGAGCAGGTCGTCGTCGTCCTGACTCTCCGTTACCAACCGCCGAACGAATAGGCCCTCGTCCCACACCTACCGCGGTTCGCACCTCGCCACTTGCATTCGCCATTTGACCCGCATATCATCTCCCTCCATTACGACAGGTCCGCCGAACCCGTTTCGCGGGCTCGGCGGCGAAGAGGGAAGCCGGTGTGAATCCGGCGCGGGGCCGCCGCTGTGATCGGCCAGGCCCGCGGACAGTCCAACGCCACTGGGGCACGCCCGCCCCGGGAAGGCGGTCCGCGGCCGTCAGGAGCCGAAAGCCAGAAGACCTGCCTGTCGGTGTTCTCCGTCGTGGTGCTTCGGCCGCGAGCACCCCCCGGACACCGTCGCAGTCCGCCTGCGCACGTCCGTCCGCCGGGTCCTCGGGCCGAGCCAAGGCTGCCCGAGCCGGCAGGAAAGGATGTGCGATGGTCTTTGAAAGCGCCCGGTCTCCCTCCACACCTACCGCCCGAAACGCCGCCCTTCTGTGGAGCGGCGGCAAAGACAGCGCGCTCGCGCTGCATCATGTCTGCGAAAAGCGCCCCGACTTGCGAATCGTCAAACTGGTCACCTGCCTGAGCCAGGCGTACGACCGCGTCTCGATGCACGGCGTCCGCCGAGGACTGATCGAGGAACAGGCGGACGCGCTCGGCCTGCCGGTCGAGTTCGTCGTCATCCCGCAGCAGGACGACGCACGCTGCCCGATGGCGCACACGACGCCGGGGACGACGTTTCCGCCGGACGATCTGTACACGCGGACGATGCTCGCGGCGTTCGAGCGACTGAAAGCCGACGAGATCGAAGTCATCGTCTTTGGGGACATCTTTCTGGAGGACTTGCGGGCGTTCCGCGATCGGCTGCTCGCGGCCGCCAACCTGGAAGGCTGTTACCCGCTGTGGGGCCGCGATACCGGCGAGTTGTACGATGAGTTCGTCCGTTTGGGCTTCAGGGCGGTGACAGTGTGTGTGGATACGAAGCGATTGCCCGCGGATCGCTGCGGGCAATTATTGACGCCGGCGTTTCGCGCCGCGCTCGAGTCAGGGGTGGACCCCTGCGGCGAACGCGGCGAGTATCACTCCTTCACCTTCGACGGGCCGGACTTCGAGCGGCCGGTGCCCTTTCGGCTCGGCGAAGTTCACCACAGTGAGCCGTTCGCGTTCCAGGAACTCCACGAAACTTCCAATCCAGCAAAACCATTTTCCGCCCGGGTCGCGTTCACTCTGATTGAGCTGCTCGTCGTGATTGCGATCATCGCCGTGCTGATCGGTCTCTTACTGCCGGCGGTGCAGAAAGTCCGCGAGGCCGCCGCGCGCATGAGCTGCTCGAATAACCTCAAGCAGATCGCCCTCGCCGTCCACAATTACGAGTCGGCGTTCGGCACTTTGCCACCCGGACAAAGCGGCGCGACCAACTTCCCAAAATCGACTTACTGGTTCGGCGTCTCGACCTACGCGAGCGGAGTCAACACGACCACACCCGTCGGTGGCGTGTTGACGCCGTACTACGAGCAGAACAACCGAGTCGTGAAATGCCCGATCGTCGAGGACCCGCCGCTGCGGATGATCTACGGCGGCGACACCGGCGGATACGCCTACAACCGCTACACTTACGACGCCTCCTACGGCCCGCCGCCGAACTACCCGCTCCTCGTCAAGGAGAAGCGGTTCGGCGACTTCCCTATCACTTCGCGAACGATGATGTTCACCGAGTCCGCACTCCTGTCTAATTCGGGCGGCTGGCACGTCGAAGAGACGATCATGGTCAAGGGCCCGGAATCGTTCGCGGCGAGCGACAACAGTTTCGGCTACTTCCTCAACTTCACGCAATTCCGACACGCCGGTATTGCAAACATCGCGTTCATGGACGGGCACGTCGAGGCGGTGACCCAGGTGCCGGTCGCGACTCCGGCCCCGTGGGACCCGAACGTGAACGAGATGCGGCAGCGGTTCAGCCTGGGGTTCCCGTTCGGTAGCGAACAGCCGTACCACGGGCAGTTCT
>DATJGQ010000369.1:0-7676 GCA_035494815.1 Gemmataceae bacterium | reverse complement strand
TCGCGGCTAAACCGTTTAGCCGCGACGCGCGGCGGAGCGCGATGCCTGCTCACGCGGGCGTGTGCCGGAACTTTCGCGGTCGGCCGAACGGCAGCCATTCGATCACATACATGTCGCCGTGCGAATCGACCGTCAGGGCGTGCGGCGTCGCGAACTTGTCGGGATGGTCCTTGATCGTCTTGGCGTCGATGCCCTTGCCGTCACCCATCTGCACGACGAAATGGTCGTCGGCGTCCATGATGCTGACCCGAGCCCCGAGTTCCGGCACGTACAGGTGACCGTCGTGCTGATAGAAGCAGCACGGCAGGCGCACGCCGGG
This sequence comes from Gemmataceae bacterium, assembly GCA_035494815.1. GTDB lineage: Bacteria > Planctomycetota > Planctomycetia > Gemmatales > Gemmataceae > DATJGQ01. The sequence goes on along the minus strand of DATJGQ010000369.1, from coordinate 7,357 downwards.
GATCGTCCGCTTATAATCCATCTCCAGCGAATACACCTCGATCCGGTCGTTGGCGCGATCGGCGATGTAGAGTTCCGGCTCCTTCTTGAGCGTGTTCACCCAGACGCCGTGGCAGGTGTTGAACTTGCCGTGCGTCCGTTCGGCCGGCGGCTTTTGCGCGTCCTCGCGCGGGCTGCGGCCGCCGATCGTCTTGATCAGCTTGAAGTTCTTGTCGAAGCGGTGGACGAGCTGGCTGCCGTAGCCGTCCACGACGTAGACGTCGCCGTTCGCCGACACCGCAACGTCCGTCGGGCTGACAAAGTCGAACGGCGCCGACGTCGATGACTCTTTCACACCAGGGCCGAGAGTGTAGAGCACCTTGCCGCGGATGTCGGTCTTGTAGACGCGGGCGCCGATTTTCGGCTGGCCGCGCGGCGCGGCAACGTTCTCGGTCCAGTAAAGGAACTCGTCGTTGCTTTCCTTATTCAAGTACAGCCCGTGGGCCGTGTCCTTGTATTGCTGCGTCGTGAAACCGACTTTGTCGGTAAAGTCCTTCGACCAGGTCTCGAGCAGCTTGCCTGCGCGGTCGAAGATGGCGACGCATGGCGACGTCGACCGTGACGTGACGAAGACGCGGTCTTTCGAATCCACGACGAGCGCGCAGCCGAAGCCGTAGGTCATGCCCTCGGGGAGCGTGCCCCATTTCTCGTCGAGGGTGTAGGTGTATTTGCCGGAGCCGATCTTAACGGGGGCGGTGTCGCGGGCCTTGGCGGTGCCGGCGAGGGCGAGCCCCGCGGCGGCGCCGGCGGCGGTGTGCAGGAATTCGCGACGATTCGGGAACAGGTAATCGTTGGAGAGCATTTCTATTCCTCCTCGTTCCCACGCTCTGCGTGGGAACGTAGCTTTGCGACGCTCTGCGTCGCGGGTCGGCTGCTGACAAAAATCACTCGACGCGGAGCGTCGAAGACGGCATTCCCACGCGGAGCGTGGGAACGAGGGCCGTGGGAACGAGGGCAATTCATTTTGCCAAAAACTTCACGCACACGGGTTGCCCGACTTCGACCTGCTGCCCGGTCGGCGTGAGTTTGCCCGACTGCTGGTCGATTCGGAAGACGACCAGGTTGTTCGAATCTTGATTGGCGGCGATCAGATACGAGCCGGTCGGGTCGATGTTGAAGTTCCGCGGCGTGCGGCCGCCGCTCGGCGTGTGGCCGTCGATCCGGAGCATGCCCGCCGGATCGATCGTGAAGCCCGCGATCGTGTCCATGCCGCGGTTGGAGCCGTAGACGAACTTGCCTGAGGGATGCACGACGACCTCGGCCGTCGAGTTTTTGCCCTTGAAGTCCGACGGCAAAGTACTGACCGTCTGCCGGGGCGTGAATACGCCGCGGCTCGCGTCGTAGTCACAGGCGGTGAGCGTCGAATCGAGTTCGTCGATGACGTACGCGCGCTTGCCGTCGGGGTGCCAGGCGAAATGCCGCGGGCCTGCGCCCGGTTCCAGATTCATCGACGGCGGGTCGTTGGCCGCGATCGTATGGGCCGACGGGTTGAACCGGTAGACCATCAGCTTGTCCAGTCCCAGATCGGCGACCACGGCGAAGCGATTGGCCGCATCCAGGTTGACTGAGTGTGCGTGCGGCCCGTCCTGCCGGCTCCGCACCTTACCGCGGCCGGAGTGTTGAATCTGCGACACCGGCCCGTTCAATGACCCGTCGGCTCCGATTGAAAGCGTCGCCGCGCTCCCGCTGTTGTAGTTGGCGACCAGGACCGTCTGTCCGGCCTTATCAACGACGAGGTGGCAGGGCCCCGATCCGCCGGAGGGCTTGGTGTTGATCGGTTTGAGCGCCCCAGTCGCCGGGTCGAGCGTGAAGCCACTGACGCCGCCACTCCCCTGTTCGTACTCGCCGACGGCGTAGAGGAACTTGCTCGACGGATGGATGGCGAGGAACGACGGGCTTCGCGCTTCGGCGGCGAGCTGCGGGGTCGACAGCTTGCCCGACGCCGTGTCGAGTTCGCAGCGATAGATGCCCTTGCTGCCGTTGGCCTTGGTATAGGTGCCGACGAAGACCCAGAACTTACCGCTGGCCGCGTCGGCGGCGGTCGCGGCGGCACCGAGCGTCACGGCCAGCAGGGCCGTCGCTGCGAGGATGAGGCACTTGATCTGCGGCGTCATTTCAATCCCCCAAGTTAACGGATTACCCGCGATGCCGGCACCACGGTGATTCGGTTGTTCCCCGGCGCCCATTTGGGCGTGAACTCGGCGGCGCCGACGAAGTTGCTTTTGCCGAGCGTGGCCTTCCAGTCGTGGGCGAGACGGTCCTCGCGGTCGAGGTACACGGTCACGCGATACTTACCGGGCGGCAGACTCGGTTCCGCGGCCGTCCACACTTTCGCCCGCGGCGAACCGGCGGCGGCGAGCAGCGTCAGGTTGTGCTGCCACATCTTTCCCTTGCCCCAGACCTTGCGGTCGGAGGTCGCGATCGGCTCCGGCTCCCAGGCCTTTTTTGCCTCATCCCAGGCGAACAGGTTCACCTGCACAAGCTTGTCGGCCCATTCCGGCGGCGTCTCGGCGAGGCGGAGCCAGATGTCGGTCCCGAACCGCAACGGCCCGGTTTCCTTCGGCGGCAGGTCGCTCGCCGACTTGTACCGCCCGCCGCGGATGGCGGCGACGTCCTCGATCCAGGTCCGGAAGCCTTTGTATCCCTGGTCGCCCGGGACGAACTTGATGCCGCCGCCGTGATCGACCTGCATCAGCGGCTTCTGCAACAGCAAGCTCTTGTCCGGCTCTTTGACGTCGATCAGCTTACTGGCGATCAGGTATTCCATCGTCGCCGCCGCGCCGTCCTTCTTCACCCAGGCGACGCGGACGCCGTGCTCCTTGCGGAACTTGTCGTTCTGCGGTGTGCCTTCCGTGTGACAGTTCATGCAGCGAAACCGCCACGCCCAGACGTTGCGCTCGAACGATTCGAGCAGTCGGTCAGTACGGGCGTGCCGAATCAGTTCCGGCGAGCGGCGGGGTTTATCCCCGCCGGAAAGCGCCGGCGCGTTCCGGAGGTTCGCGTCGCTGCAACAGCTTTCGAGCCAGTCCGCGAACGCCTCGTATTCGGCCCGCCGGGTGTCCGCGTGAATGAGCGATGTGGGCCGACGAGCTTCGTCACCCATTTTGATCAGGCGAAGGATCTTGGACTCTTTCGGCTTGTCGAGATCGATCAGCCCCTGGTCGCGGAGCGACAGGAAGGTCTGCTCGCTCGACGGGCGGATGTAGTCCTTCAAGTCGACTTCCGCGAGGTGACACTGCACGCAGCTGGATGGCTTGGGCGAACGAAAGATCGGCATGATCCGCTGCTCGAAGACGGCGTGCGGGTCCCCGGCCGATGCGACGGCGGGATATGTCAAGCAGATCAGGAGTCCGATTGAAACGGGACGATACATATGTGGCGTTCCCGGCGGGCAAGGCGTCATTATGCCGGCTGTCCGACCGGCCCGCGACTGTCTTTTGGATTTTTCGCGGCGGCTCGATTACAATCGCCGCCCGAGCCGCCCGCACCCGCAGGAGCCACTCTCATGAAACGAATCGTGCAAGTCGCCGTCTGCGTTCTCGCAACCCTGACGGCGTCGGCCGCCGCCCAGCCGCCCAAAGGGAAGGCCGGCCCGCCGCCGGTCGTCTCGCCGGAGGTCAAGTCCGATCGCACGGTGACCTTCCGGCTGAACGCCCCCAAGGCGAGCGAAGTGTTTCTCGTGATCGAGGGCGGGGGCCCCCGCAAGGCGATGACCAAAGGCGACAACGGCGTCTGGAGCGTCACCATCGGCCCGCTGGAAGCGGACCAGTACTCGTACAACTTCGTCCTCGACGGGGCCCGAATGGTCGACCCCTCGAACACGAAATTCAAACTCGGCCGCGGTTCGTATTCGAACCTCGTCGACGTACCCGGCAACGCCGCGCAGGACCTCCGACCAGTCCCGCACGGGACGCTGCACTCGCACCGCTATGAGTCCAAGGCGCTGGGCGGCCAGTCGCGCGGCCTGACGGTGTATACGCCGCCCGGCTACGAAACGGCGTACGACCGGCGCTACCCTGTCATGTATCTGCTGCACGGCTCCGGCGACGACGAGCACGGCTGGACCGACGTCGGGTTGGCGCATCGCATCCTCGACAATCTGCTCTCCGACGGCAAGGCGGTGCCGATGCTGGTCGTGATGCCGAACGGCCACGCGGCCGACCGCGGCGGCGCCAACACGCAGGCGTTCGAGGCCGACCTGCTCGGCGAGATCGTTCCGCTGGTGGACAAGACGTATCGCACGAAGCCGAACGCCGACAGCCGGGCGATCGTCGGCCTGTCCATGGGCGGCGGGCAGTCGTTCGCGATCGGCATGCGGCACCTGGACATGTTCGCCTACGTCGCCCCGATGAGCATGGGCGGCGGCAACGCGACGTCCATCGTCTCACAACTGGACCCGGCGAAGGTGAAGGGGCAGCTCAAGCTGTTGTGGATCGGCTGCGGTCGGCAGGACCGATTGTTCCAGGGGAGCGACGAACTGGTGAAGGCGCTGAAAGAGAAGGGGATCCCGTGCACGTGGTATCCCACGGAAGGGGCTCACACGTGGTCGGTGTGGCGGAGGTATCTGGCGGAAATCACGCCGCAGTTGTTTAAGGCGTGAAGAATGAGCCGCTCGCGGCTATGCGAGCGGCTGCATAGCCGCGAGCGGCTTAGGTCAGGATTTCGTTGATCACTTCGCCGTGATCGATCTCGAGCCGCTTGCGGCCGGGGACTTCCAGTTTCCGAGAATCCAACCCGAGTTGGTGCAGCACCGTCGCGTGCAAGTCGGTGACGTAGTGGCGGTCCTCCGCGGCGTGGAAGCCGATCTCGTCGGTCGCGCCGTGCACCACGCCGCCTTTGATTCCGCCGCCGGCGAGCCACGCGGAGAATCCGTACGGGTGATGATCGCGGCCGTCGGCGCCCTGCGCCCCCGGCGTGCGGCCAAACTCCGATCCCCACACGACGAGCGTCTCGTTCAAGAGGCCGCGCTGCTTAAGATCGGTGAGTAGCGCGGCGATCGGTTGATCGACTTGCGCACAGAGTTTCGTGTGGTTCGGCTTCAGTGCGGAGTGGGCGTCCCACGCGCCGGCGCCGCCATTGGAGCCGTGGAACACCTGCACGAAGCGGACGCCCTTCTCGACCAGCCGCCGCGCGGCCAGACACAGTTCGCCGAACGGCTTCGTCGTCGCGTTATCCAGACCGTAGAGCTTTCGCGTCGCCGCCGATTCCTTCGCCAGGTCCACGACTTCCGGCACGGAGGTCTGCATGCGAAACGCCAGTTCGTACGATTTAATGCGGGCGCGGAGTTGCGGGTCGTCGGGGTATTCGATGCCGGCGAGGCGGTTGAGGCGGCCGAGCAGGTCGAACTCGGCGGACTGGACGTCCGCCGACGTGTCTTTGCCGCGGCTGGCGAACGGCAGCGGGTTTTTCGGATCGACCGCGAGCCGGACGCCGTCGTGCTCCGGGCCGAGGTAGTGGCTGCCGTGGCCGTGCACGCCGCCGCAGCAGTCGGCGAGCGGGGTGCCGAGGACGACGAACGCGGGCAGGTTTTCGTTCATCGAGCCGAGGCCGTAGTGGATCCACGAGCCGATCGTCGGGAACGCCCCTTCGAGCATGTGCCGGCCGGTGTGGAATTGCAGTTGGGCGCCGTGGTCGTTGTCGCCGGTCCAGAGCGAGCGGACTACGGCGATGTCGTCGATACGTTCGGCGACGTGCGGCCACCAGTCACTGACCTCGATACCGGACTCGCCCCTCTTCTTGAAACCGGTCTGCAGCGGGTAGAGCTTCGGCTGGACCTTGTGCTGGCCGGGGACGATCTCGCGGACGTTCTTCTTGAGGAATGGCGAGTCGAGCGCCGCCTTGAACGGCGACTCGGCGATCGTCTTGCCAGCGTACTGGTTGAGGGCGGGTTTCGGGTCAAAGCCCTCGACGTGGCTGGCGCCGCCGACCATGAACAGCCAGATGACGCTCTTCGCCTCGGGCGGGAAGTGCGGCTTGCCGTCGGGCGGCGACCACGCACTGTCGGCGGCGCGGGCGACGCCGTCGCGGGCGAGCAGGGCGCCGAGCGCCAGGCCGGTGAAGCCCATGCCGACGTCGGCGAGAAACGCGCGGCGGTTCAGGTTTGCTTGGGACATGAATCGCCCTTTCTTAATGAATGTCCGAATAACCACCAAGTTGCCCACAATGCCGGCAGCGGAAGAGGTATGCCGTGGGACCTCTGTCTCGTTGCAACGCTTGGAGGTATTCAGTCCACTGCGGTCCTTCGTCCAGCCCTGCGTCAGTTCGGATTGCCGTGAGGAATTGGTTGCCAGCCCGCAACGCCTCCTCACGACCGACCGGGCCTAGGAATTCAGCGGCATCGCCGCAGTGTGTCCACCACCGCTCTTGCTGCCAGCCACTGAAGCCCGGCGTGCGGTAAGCGACTTCCTCAATGACTGGTTCCGGAACCGCGTCCCACGCCTCATAGCCGCCAATCCCCGCTGCATCCACGAATTCACACTTATATCTTTCGTGTGCGGAAGCGTCCGCAATGCACCAAGGGCAGAGTCCGTCAATTTCCTCAGTCGAGTACACGGGGCCGGTATAGGCGAACCCGCGCGCCTTTTGGCAGCAGGGACACTCCGCATCCGACGCGGCGACGCTCCCGGTCGCTACTGGGTCCGGATGGTATTTGAATCGCGGCAGGTCCATAGGACCTCGTCTTCGAGTATGTCATTTGATCGTGACGAAGTCGTGGTGATTAAACAACACGTGCACGAGGCTTACCCTCGCGGATTCCGCCGGCCGGCCGCTCAGGAAATTCGCGCACTCGCGCGTCTCCTCCTCGGTCGGTGTTCGATTCAACAGTTTCATGAACGCGGCGCCGATAAACTCGGCGTCGTCCAGTCCGGCCTCGTCGCCCAAGGATTTGGCGAGCAACTTCGACGCCTCGCGCGTTAACGGGCTGTTCGCCAGCGCAAGCGCCTGCTGCGGCACGATGCTCGACGGTCGCTGGTAGCACTCATTCGCGCTGGCCGCGTCGAAGATCAACAGGAATGGCACCTGTTTCTCGTTGGCGTGCCGGTAGTAGACGCTGCGGCGGAAGGTCGTGAGACCGACGTTCTGATCGAGTTCCGGTCCGCCAAGCGTCGAGTCCAGCCGGCCCGACAGTGCGAGCACGCTATCGCGGACGACCTCGGCCTCCATCCGCCGCGACGGCATCCGCCAGAGGTGGACGTTGTCCGGGTCCTGCGCGCCGCTCGCCGAATCCGTGTGCGAGTCCATGCGATACGCTCGGCTGGTGACGAGCTGGCGATGCAGGTGCTTGAGCGACCAGCCGCTGTCCATGAACTCGACGGAGA
>DATJGQ010000368.1:0-2323 GCA_035494815.1 Gemmataceae bacterium | reverse complement strand
GGTCTACATCGAGCAGCCGGAAGACTTCTACCCCGCCCCGATCGGCGGCACGGCCGAACTCTGGTTCCCGGGCCTGGTCGGCGGCAACGCGGCGCCCCCCGGCTATAGCGGCGCGGCGCGGCCGGACTACTCGTGGGCGATCATCGCCGTGATCGACCCGTACAGCACATCGCCGCCGCAGACGATCGTCGCCCCCAATCCGGCCAATCCGGACGACCCGAATGCGACGGTGCGTCGCGGCGACATCCTGAACATCCAGGGCTCGGGCGAAGGCGTGACCCCCGTCGGCCCGCGGCGGATCGTGAGCGTCCGGGACGGCGGCCTCGGCGCCGACCCCAGCGGCAAACCCGCACGGCTGTATTACATCCAGCTCGATCGGCCGGTCGGTGACGACGTCAGCAATAAAGCGCCCAACTGGTTCCGGCCGCACACGGCGCAGTACAGCATCTACCGCCAGCCGCGGCCGATGGCCGGCGAGCCGGTGCTGCAACTGCCGCGCGACGTCGGCATCGACTTCTCGCGCGAACTGAGTACCAACGAGCAGGTGGGCAATCCGCCGCCGCCCAACTGGACCGGCTACAACTGGTACCGTTTCTATCCGAAGATTCCCACCGGCGGCGGCCAGCCGGTGGAGATTCTGTTCCACCCGAACGGCTCGGTCATGGGCCCGCTCGGGACGAACTACGCCCGCATCTGCCTCTGGGTCCGCGACGTCTCCACCGACGTCACAGACCCGACGCAACTGCCGCCGGGCGACAATTCATTGATCACGATTTATACCCGGACGGGCATGGTCGCGTCCCATCCGGTCGACCCGAAAGGCCTGACGCCCGGCCCGACGTGGAACCCGTTCCGTTTTACCCAGGACAGTTTGTTATCCGGCCAGTAGGCCCCTGGGAGTTCATCGCCATGAACCGCCGCAACGCAGTGACCCTGACCGAAGTCCTGATCGCCATATTCATCCTGAGCATCGGCCTGATGGCGCTCTTGTCGCTGTTCCCGATCGGGGCGGCGCAGATGGCGCAGGCGCTCAAGGACCAGCGGACCGCCGAGGCCGCGTCGATCGCGGGCGCGCAGGCCCGCATGATCTGGAAGGAAGCCTGCAGCAACGTGTGCAGGCCCAACAGCGGCAGCGAGGTGACCTTTCAGGACAAGGACGCGGAAGCCCAGAACCCCCGGTGGCTGCCCGCCTCCGAGTCGCGGTTCGGCTACGCGCTCGACGACCCGAACTTGAACAACCTCTACAAGGTCAACGGACAACTGCCCTATGCGTTGCCGTCAACGGTGCCGACGACGGTCAAGGCCTCTCAGGTGCAGCCGGCGTACCCGGCCATGCCGTCGCTGAGCAAGGGCATCCCGGGGCGGTCGACCGAGCAGGTGGTCTCGAGCTACCCGGTGTTCGTCGACCCGATCGGTTGGGACGCCAACTACAAGAACAACGCGTTCTCCCGCATGTTGTGGGTCGGGCACCCGGCGGTCGGCACGCCGCTCGCGCAGCCGGTGACCGGCGGCTCGAAGATCGGCGTCATCCCGCGCCGGCCGCTCTACGTGCAGAACCCCGGCCCGAACGCCGCCGTCGCGCCGTACGTCGCCCTCGGCATCACCGACCCGAACAACCTCAAGCTGCGATCGACGCAGCGGATCCTCACCCGATTCAGCCTGCTCGACGACCTGAACTTCACACCGGAAGGTCTGCCGCAAAAGACCAACGGCAACGTCGAGCGCCAGGGCCGCTACACCTGGGCGTACCTGTTCCGCCGGCAGAACAACCTCGCGAAGAACCGTAGCAACGTCGAGATGACGGTCGTCGTGTACCAGAACCGCTCGGTCGACGTGCCCAACGGAGAAGAACAATACCTCGCCAGCGGTTCCGGGCGGCAGCTGATGATCGACCTGAGCGAACCTGAGCACGTGGCGGCGAAGAAGCCCAAGCCCGCGGTCCGCCGCGGCGGCTGGATCCTCGACGCAACGATCTTCAACTATGACGGGACGCCACAGCCGCAGGGTTATTTCTATCGGGTCACAAACGTGGACGATTCGGACCCGGTGAGAATCAAATTGGACCTGCAGGACGAACTACGGTCGCCGGCTCTGGACTTACCGTCGGCAGCGAACCCTAGACCTAGGCGCGTAATCGTGGTCATGGAAAACGTCGTTGAGGTATTCCCGAAGGGGCTGATCACGTCGACTTCTGCCCCCGGGGACCCGGCGTCATAACCCGTAGGTGGTTATTGAAGTAAAGTTTGGCGGAGGGTTTGCATTAGGTCTTATGTGATTCTTCTGTAGCTGGCCTCAGTGAGGCCGGTCCGCGTGTCCAAGGGAC
>DATJGQ010000367.1:0-5199 GCA_035494815.1 Gemmataceae bacterium | reverse complement strand
CGGCGTCGGGACGTAGGGGCTGATCTTGGAGATGTGATAGGCAACCTGCGGCTTGGAAACTGACGCGCCGGCGTTGCTCGCGGGGTAGGGGCGGATCGCGGTCATCTCGCGGACGGTCGTGCCGTCGCCGCAGGCCTGGATCACCAGGTCGTCGGTCACCGCGGCCGAGCCGACGGTGCGCGCGACGCACGCGTCCGGCACCTGCCAGATGATCGTGCCGGTCTTCGGGTCCACCGCGGTGACGCCGGTCCCCTTGCTGCTGAGGATGAGCTGCGGCGGCAGGTCCTTCGGGTGGAACAGGCAAGGCGTGGACATCTCCGCCTTGTCGCTGGACCGGCGGTCGATTTTCCAGCGCTGTTGGCCGGTCTTGTGGTCGAAGGCCACGACCTCGCTGTGCGGCCCCTCCTGGTCGTCCGTCAGGATGACCAGGTCGTCCACGACCATCGGCGAGGCTCCACTGCCGTGCTGGCTCTTGTAGACCCCGAGGTCCTTCTGCCAGAGGTCCTTTCCGTCCAGGTCGAACGCATGCAGCCCCAGCGACTCCGGCGTGGACCACGAGACGTACACGCCGACGTCGTCCACCGCGGGGGTGGAAGAGGCGTAGCTGTTGTCCGCGTGCTGCCGGAACGTCTTGCTCTCGAACTCCCGCCGCCAGACTTCCGACCCGTCCTTCGCGCTCAGGCACAGGACGATCCGCTTGGCCGTCTCCGGCTCGGCGGTGGTCAGGTAGATCCGGTCCCCCCGAACGACCGGCGACGAGTGCCCCTGCCCCGGCAGCGTGATCCGCCAGGCGAAACTCGACTCGGTAATGGGGGCGTCAAACGCGACGTCGGAGATCCCCGCCCCGTTCGGGCCGCGAAAGCGTGGCCAATCTTCTGCCCCGACGACTTCGGCAACCGCGCAAATGGCCACTGCCGAAACGAGGATCGTGGTCGTCGTCTTCGTCCAAACGCTCGTATAGCGCTTCATATCCTGCCCCGAGTTGATTTCCCTGTCCTGCGGCAAAGCAGAAGCATGGAAGTGTACCGGGAGGCGCGCGGAATCACGACTGGATTGAACTGCGCGGGCACTGAATTCCCGTCAGGTTGCACGACAGCGGACGTGAAATCCCCTGTTTACCGCATGACCGGAGTGCCGCATTCCGGGCAGACGCCAGAGACATTGCCGCGCAATGAATGGCCACACCGGCGACAGCGCTCCGGGCGAGCGACGCCGGAGCCGTTTTCGCGTGGAGACTGAGGCCCACCACCCGGTGGAGGGAAGAACACGGTAAGCCCTTTGATTGCAAGGATGACCGTCAAGGCGGCCCAGAGCAGGACTGCGAGGCCCACGTTCCGGTCCAGCAACGCTACCGCGGCCGCTGCAACCAAAGCGACGATCATGACTCCGCTGGGCTTCATCGTCCCGAATCCTATGATGTAATCTGTTCGCAAAGTCGTCGGCTGGTTTTACCGCCCCGAGTTCCTATCTAATCGGCGTCGCCTTCTAAGACTCACGTCCTTCGAGGTTTGTGTGGCCGGGATTGTTCAGGGCGATACGGTCCGATTTCAGTCCGCCTAACCACTTCAGTCCGCTCACCCCGTCAAAATACAGTGCGAAACTGCACATTTCCGGCTTGTCATACGAACAATCGGCTCTTACCCTCGTCCCACAACGCGGGCTGAGGAGTCTCCCCGGCGCCAGGTCAGCGGCCGAAGCCTCTGAGTGACATTTTGGGTAGCTAAGTCCCTGTCGCGGCTTGAATAGTATGCGACGGGCGGCGGTCGTTTTTCGTCGTAAGTGTCGTTCGCCATTTACGCCCGAGCCGGAGGCGCGGGTCCTTCCAACGAACGGACTGCAGGAATGTCGTCAAGCCGAATCGCCTTACTTTCGATACACCAGCGTTTGGGACGCCGTCGCGGCCAAGGAGCAGCCATTGAGCCGCTCGAGGTCCGGCGGCTGCTTTCAGCCGCCATTGCGTCAACGCTGTATGCGAACGATCTCAGCATCGGGGCAGGCGCGCCGGTGGCGTCGGTCGGCACGACGCCGACACGCTCGCCGAGCGTCTCCGGTTCCGGCGGTCTAAAGATCGTGCTCGAGGAAGGCCCCAACCTGCGGGCCAACCCCACCGCCGCCGCCGCCTTCCGCAAGGCCGCGGACTTCATCCAATCGCTTTTTTCCGACCCAGTCACCCTCGTCGTTGACGCGGAGATCGCGCCGCTCGGCCCCGGCGTCATCGGGCAGAGCGAGTCGAGCGAGTTCCATTTCAACAAGGACAGCGACTTCAACGCCGTGCGCAATCTGATGGTGAAGGACGCGTCGCCGACGAGCGAATCGATCGTCTCGCACCTGCCGACGCTCTCGCAACTGAACCTGGTGCTCCCAAAACCGGACGGCGGGGGTGCGTACACGTTCAGCGGGCTGACCGCCACCCGCGCCGAACTGCTTGCCCTGGGCATGCCATCGAGCAATCTCACCGCCGCCCCTGCCTCCCAGTACAACCCCGCTGTGCGGCGCGACATGTCGCTGACGTTCAGCTCGAATTTCAACTTCGACTACAACCGCGCCGACGGCATCTCCGCCGGCAAGATCGATTTCACCGGCGTCGTCATTCACGAGCTGGCCCACGGCCTGGGGTTCCTCAGCGAGGTGGACGCCGCCGATTACCTGGCCGACCTGCCCGGCTTCGACCACTCGCTCTACCCGACGCTGCTCGACCTGTTCCGCCTGCGCCCCGGCGCCGGCTCGGCGAACTTCACCACCGCCCCGCGCATCCTCGCCACCGGTAGTCAGGAGCCGAAGCAGGTCACCTTCGACGGCAGCCACGACCTGCCGATGTCCACGGGCCAGGCCCACGGCGACGGCCAACAGGCCAGCCACTGGAAGGACGACGGCCTCACCGGCGTCTACATCGGCGCGATGGACCCGACCGCCAGCCCGGGCAAGTTGCTCAACTGGACCGCCAACGATACCCGCGCCCTCGGCCTGATCGGCTGGGACGTGGCCGGCGCCAACAGCTCCGCCGCCCACAACGCGTCGATCGCCGGCGCTGCCTTCGCCGATGTCAACGCCAACGGCACCCGCGACTCGGGCGAATCCGGCCGGTCCGGCGTCACCGTCTGGCTTGACACGAACGGCAACGGCCGCATCGACACCGGCGAGCGCACCGCCACGACCGATGCATCCGGCAACTACCGCTTCAGCGGCCTCGCCGCAGGCACCTACAACGTCCGCAGCACGCCGCCATCCGGCGCGACGACGACCGCGCCTGCCGGCTCCGTCTACCACGTGACGCTCACGACCGGCCAGGACCGCACCGGCGTCAACTTCGGCTCGGCCCCCGCCGTGACTAACCTTGCGAGTGGCTGGTCCAGCCGCGATCTCGGCACCGTCACGAAGATCGGTGGCGTTTCGGTGTCCGGCGGCACGGTCACGGTCCGCGGCGCCGGCGCCGACATCTTCGGCCTGCGCGACAGCGGGTATTTCTATTACCAGTCGCTCAGCGGCGACGGCGAGATCGTCGCCCGCGTTGCCGGCGTCGGGAACGCCAGCCCCTTCGCCAAGGCCGGCGTCATGATCCGCCAAGGTGTCAACACCGACTCCCGCAACGCCTTCCTGGCGGTCACCCGCTCCAGCGGCATCCGCTTCACCAGCCGCACCGCCGCCGGCAAGACGACCGACTCGATCGCCTCGACCGGCGCCGCGCCCGTCTGGCTGCGGCTCACCCGGTCCGGCTCGACGTTCACCGCCTACAAGTCCCCCGACGGCACGCACTGGTCGCAGATCGGCACGCGCACGATCTCGATGACCAACCCGGTCCTGATCGGCCTGGCCGTCACCGCCCACAACGCCGCGGCGCTGAACTCCTCCGTCTTCGACCACGTCAAGATCACCCGCGCCGCCCCGACGACCCGCGCCGCGATCACCGCCGCGGCGGGCAACGCCGCTCCCGCCACGGCCGAGTCGTCCACGACAACCGCCGCAGGCGCCCGCGCCGCCGGCGGCGTGCCGTGGGCATAAACGTCGAGCCACACCGTGAGCTGTGAGTAGGGTCTGCTTCAGCGGACGCGTTGGGTGGCACAGACATTCGTGCCTGTGCCACCAGAAGACATGCCTCACCCGAGCGACGGCATTTCGCTGACAACGAAGATCGTGTAGTTGGCCCATTGCAGCGCGAGCACGATGTACACGACCACGATCAGCCACAGGGCCAGTTCGGCCCGCGCGTATCGGCGGAGTCGCCAGAAGACGGTGGCGGCGACGCCGGTCAGGCTCACCTTGTACGCCACCAGCAGGCCGATCGAGCCGCTCAGGAGCATCCAGCGCGCGAGCGGGTTCAACTCCAGGAACGGCGTGTAGTGATGCGCCCAGAGCGTGAAATAGAGGTCGGCCAGGCTGAGCGCCCAGAGTGCCGTCAGCAACGGCACCACCCGGCACGTCCGCCGTGATTGGGCGGTCGTGGGGGCGGGGGTCAGACCATGAACGAACAGGTCGTGGAGGCTGGACGTGATTCGGGCCATGTCGGTCACCCGCAGATCCTTCCCATGGGGAGTCGGACCAAAACCTTGCTGACTTGACCAGAGAACCGTGGCCCGAACTGGGCCGAAGAAGTGCGCCTGGTCAGCCCGCCCATTGCAAAGCCCGGGCCGCGGCAGGATTCCGATGCCCCGAATTCACTAAAGAATTAGAGGCGGGCAGGCGGGGCAGGACGGTCCGGCGGCTACGACTTGGCGGGCCGAAGGGCAAGGATCAGCTCGATTTCGCCGTAGGGGCGGTCGAGCTGCTGTGCGATTTGTCGCGGCGTCCGGCCCTGGTCGGCCAATTCGTAGACGGGGCCGTGTGGCGAATTCTCTAGAATTCCCGAGTCATCAGAAGCGGGTTCGTCCGGCGCTTGGGACGCGTCCGATTCGGGCAAACCGGCGGCCGCTGCCGTTTTCGCGGGCGGTGCGCGATGAGGGGCACTCGCGAGCTGGTTGTGACGTACAGAGTCGAGCCGCGCCAACCGCTCGTCGGCTTGGCCGATGAGCGCTTCCAACTTAGCGGCGCGCGTTTCGAGCTGCGCGGTCATCCGCCGGAGCATCTCCTCGTATTCCAGGAGCAGACTGCTCATCTCCCGTTCGACCGCCCGCTGCTGGGCCAGGCTGAGGTGCGCCGGCGGCCGGTCGAGCGGGTCCTTGCGCTTCCCCTTGCGCATCGGGCGGATCACCGCGACGTACAGCA
>DATJGQ010000366.1:0-2253 GCA_035494815.1 Gemmataceae bacterium | reverse complement strand
GGCCCCACGGCGTGACCTCCTCCATCCCGTCGAATCGGTTGCGATAGCGAACGCCGACATATTCGCTTCCGAGCGCGCGGACGGGCGGGATCTGTTGATGCGCGGAGTCGTCGCAGCAGGCGAACATGCCGAGCGACGTCTTCCCGCCCCACACGCCGACGGGATGGTCCGACTGGATGACGCTTCCAGTTAGCGACGGAATCGTCGGGGGAAGGCCGTTCTTCTGCGCGGGCTCGAGCTGGAGCACCTGTCCCTTGGAAAGCGTGTACGTGGTGCCCGAGCCCTTCGGCGCGGCGGTCACATCGGTACCGGCGACGACGTCCGCGGCCGGATTGATCGTGACCGACGTGTTGTCTTCTTGGGCCACGACCTCGATGAACGGCGAGGCCAGCGTGGGTGCTCCGTCGCGGAACGCATCGACGGCGACGTAATTGGTGTGCCACGCCGAGGTCGGCAGCAGCAGCGTCGCGCTCGTGAGCGCGCTCTGCCCGCCGCCGTACGGAAGGATGTCGTAGGCGCTGACCGGCGCGTCGGTCTTGATGTGGAAGGCCTTGCCGCGTCCGGTGCCATGAACGGCGGCGTCGACGTTGGTGATCGCCGGCGTGATTCCGAACGGGCAGTTGATGTTCAACCCCGGCGGGCTAGCGACGCCAAAGCGATTCAAAAACAGGATCGCGACCTCGCCCGGCGGGATCTTTCCACCGGTGAGCGGTTGATACTGAATCTGCGCGCCCGCACCGCTCGGAATGCGACCAAAGGCGGAGGGATCGAGCGCTTGCCCGTCGTAGTCGACTTGGACGGTGACCGGCGTGTCCCACGTGTTGGCGACGAACGCAGCGAAGCAGCCGCCCGCGGCGCCGTCGCCCGTGAAGATGTCGGGGTCGACTGCATAGAACTCGCAGCCGATGCTGCCCTTGCTGTCGATCGCCGCTTGGCAGGCGGGCACGCAGCCCGTTCCTTCGCAGCCTTGATCGGGCGGGCAGGTCATGAGGACGTTGCCGTTGCAGTCGACGAGCGAGCGGAGATCGCTCGAGCACTTGGAGCCGGAGCATGCCTGGGGACCGTCGTTGCCGAGGATGCCCGAGTCGTCGGGACCGCCCACGAATCCGCCATCCGCCGTCGAGCTTGCGAACTTTCGATCGCTCGACCCGCACCCGGTGCCAGCGAGCGCAACGACGGCGAGAATGGCGATCCCGCCGAAGACGACCTGCCTCAACATCTGCAATGCCTCCGCCGAGCGTCCAGACCTTAACGGCCGCGCGGACGCAAGCTGCAAATATCGAATTTCGCCATATTCCGGCGAGATCGCAGGGGATCTCCGCGATCGCACAGACCTTACCTACAATTTCTTACCTGGGAGCATGCGACATCTCCTGCCCTCCGGAGTCACCCGAGCAAGGAGAAACCGTCATGTGGACCACCTTCAAGCACGCCCCCTTCTTTGCTCTGTTCGCCCTCGTCGCCTGCTCCAGCGCGGATGACCGCTCCAGCGACAGTGAGGATTCGGCAGAACTTCGGGGCGGCCGGATCTGCGGCGGCTTCGCCGGACTTTCCTGCCCGAAGGGCCAGGTCTGCAAGCTCGACGGAAATTATCCGGACGCGAGTGGCCACTGCAAGAAGCCCAAGGTCGGCGAAGAAGGCGGCTTCTGCGGCGGCATCGCCGGGATCCAGTGCAAGGCGGGCCTCAAGTGCGTATTCGACGAAGCGCCGTCCACCGGCAACAACGGTGCACCGCTGATGGGCATGCCGATCTTCGACCAGAGCGGCACCTGCCAGATTGACGAGGAGCCGGAACCGACGACGCAGTTCTGCGGCGGCTTCGCGGGCATCCCCTGCCCGTCCGGCCAGACCTGCATCGACGATCCGAACGACTCGTGCGATCCCGCGAATGGCGGCGCCGACTGCGGCGGGATCTGCGTCTCCGCTCCGCCGCCCGTCATGGGAATGCCCCTCAACCCCTGACCACTTCGTCGGTTACGGCGTGCAAGGTCCGCCGTTCGCCTGTCGCCTCGTTCACGGTCGTTGGATCCACCGCGCACCAGCCCGGTTTGGCCCGGGCGCGGCCGCTCTGCGACATAGAGGCCGATGACCGAGAAAGCGGCTTGGCATTGCCTTTGCGTTGTCGATGCCTGTGCAGTTCGAGCGGATCGGTGCGGCGGTACTCCTGGCCCTGAGCGCGTGCTCCGGCGAAGGCCCCAGCGTCAATCCCGTCCTCGAGACACACGCTGGGCCGAACTTCCTCACGGACGCGGG
>DATJGQ010000365.1:0-2314 GCA_035494815.1 Gemmataceae bacterium | reverse complement strand
GAAAACAGCCTGACACGATTCAGGATAGACATGCGGTTCCCTCGCTTCCGGCGGCGATTGTACGTTTGAGACGGCTGTCTTGGCGATCGGCGCACCCCCTCGCCCCTGTACTCAGGGGAAAGGGCGGGGAGGAGGGGCCGGTTCCGCTGTTCTGCTCGCGACCCTGATCCATTGCAGCGGGTGTCATGCCGGCGGCCGCCTGGCCGGCCTAGCAAATGACGCAATGATGCCGACGACGAGGCCAAGGCCAACCAGAATCAGAATTGCGGGCGGCCCCCACCCTCCCAGGATCAGCCACAGGAGGAACGAGGCAAGACCGCCGAGCCCCCCCCGCCGATTGCGAAGGCAACGATGCGAACGGTGCCTGTGAAACGCAGCTCCATCCCTTCGTACTTCGGCTCGTAGTCGAGGCGTTCCGGCACCGGCCCTCCAACTCACATTTGGAACCGAGGTTGAGAGGCTCGGGCGAACGGCCGCTCGACCACTTGCGGAATTGAGAACCTCGACGCCCACACGTTCCGCCCCGCCGTGTGGTTATGTCGCGGCCGACGCTTCGTCAATCGTGCCGACCAGGTTGCGGAGGAAGGCTGCAGGGGCCTCGAACGTCGAAACGTCGGCGGAGCCGTACGACGTAACGAGCCGGTCGAGGTAGCGAAAGCCGACGGCGCGGGCCGCGTCGCCGAACGCGTCGGGCCCGAGGTCGTCCCGGTCCTCGTACAGGTTCACGAAGACAGCGGCCCAGAGCCCCTGCTCCGTGTGCGCCAGTATCGTGTACTCCTCGTGGGCCTCGATGCTGAACTCGATGAATTCCAGCCGGCCGCCGCGCACCCACACACCCGTCACTGAACCGCCGCAGTCCCAAAGTGGCGCGAGCGGAGGACCCTCGGGGCAAGCCGCGCCATGGTAGGAGTAGAACGGAGGCCCCTGGCACCGGAACGCGAGCAGCGGATGCACCGGCTCGCCGGAAGATTGCCGAACCAACGCCTCGGACAACCCGAGCCGCCGAAGGGTATCCAGTCGCTGCGCTTCCTCCACTACCGGCATTGTTTTCCCGAGATGTTAACGGCCAACGTTCAGCGGCCGGCCCCGCCCTCTCGAATCGCGAGGACCGCACCGCCCGCCCGCCGGTCCCATTCGCTCCTGATTATCTGTCGTCGCGGCGCGGGAACGTGCCGTGAAATCCCGGCGGGTACACCACTCGGAAACTGTCGCCGTCCTCGATCGCAACGGCAACGTCCGACAGGTCATTTCCCAGCACACGCTCGGACTTCAGGACCTCGACAACGGCTGGAATCGAAGCGTCGGCGTTTTCCGTCCGCAAGAACAATAGCAGGCACGCAGCCGCACCCTTCCCGATGTAATCGTATCCGTCGTCCGCGAGCCGGCCGCCGGACCGCTTCACGATCAGGTCCGGCAGCACGTACCGGATGTCCAAGTCCGGATTGCCCAGCTTCGCCGGGTCGAGTTGGAGGATCACGGTGGCCACGTCGCCTCGGCAGATCGCCGCAAGAAGTTCAACGTCTCTCCAGAGCGGACAAAACGCGTCCGCTGAAGCGGACCCTACGAGAATACGAACGTACGTCGCTTTGACTACTTGGCCGCCGGCGGGTTGTCGATGGCGAGGAGGCGGCCGTCTTCGGTGAGGACGAGGACCTCATCGGTGCCGTCGGCGGCCAGGTCGGCGGTGGTCCACGCCGTGGCCGGGGTGACCTTGGAGGGGAGCGGCTTGTCGCCTTCACCAGCCAGGGGGCGGGCGGCGTCGGGGTCGATCAGGAAGGCGCCGTAGCCGCGGTTGACGAGGACCAGGTTGCCGGCGTCGCCGACGACGATCAGGTCGGGGCGCTTGTCGCCGTTGACGTCGAGGACGGCGGCGCTGGCGGCCTTGAGCGGGTCTCCGAAGCCTTTCTGGCTGGCGAGGCGCTCGCCGGTGAGGCGCTCGAAATCGGCCGCGGCCGGCGCGCTTTCCGCGTCGGCGTCGAGCGGGTGGCGGGTGATGCCATCGGCGGTCACGACGATCGCGTGCGGCTTGCCGTTGTCGCCGAAGTCGCCGAACACCGCCGCCAGCGGCGGCGACGATAACGTCAGCTTCCGCGGCGTCCCCTTGGTCCACGGCTGGTCCGGCAGGCCGAGGTTGGTGAACGTGAGCAACTGCCCGTCCGCCAGCAGGGCGACGGCGTCCGGCTTGGCGTCGCCGTTGATGTCGATCAGCGACTCGGCGACGACCGCCGCCAGGCCGTCGGGCACATCGAGCGCCGCCGGGGATTTCGCGAACCGCTGGCCGTCGTTCACGAACAGCGTCTTGCCGATCAGCAGG
>DATJGQ010000364.1:0-2685 GCA_035494815.1 Gemmataceae bacterium | reverse complement strand
CGGGCGCGGGCTAACCGGCCGTCGGGAAGTACACGTCGAACGTGGTCCCCTCCGCGGGGTCCGACCGCACGGTCATTGCGGCGTGACTGTGTCGCACGATGCGGGCGGCGACAGCCAAGCCGAGTCCCGTGCCGCCGGGTTTGGTCGTGAAGAACGGCTTAAAGAGTCGTCCGCGGGTGAGGTCGTCGATGCCGCAACCGTTGTCCCAAACGCGGAGTCGGTTGTAGTGACCCGGCGGGGCGGTGCCGACGGCGTCTGTCAGCGGCGCGTCCAGATTCACGGGGGTCAGGCTGACTTCGACGCGGCCGTTGTGCGGGGCGGTCGCGTCGCAGGCGTTGAGCACGAGATTGACGACGACCAGTTCGACGTCGCGGGCGTCGGCCTGAATGTGCGCCGCGCGGGCGTCATCGATCTCCCACGGGATCGTTCTCTTCAGCAGCCGCTCGAGCATTTCGACGCTCGTCTTGACGACGGCGGCCAGGTCCACCGGCCCGGTTCGGGCTTCGGCCGTCAGGCGACAGAATCCGAGCAATTGCCGCGTGAGCTCCAACGCCCGATCGACGGCGTCGCGCATTTCCTCCTGGTAGGTTCGCCCCGGAAGAACCAGGGGCTTGGGCGATGCGAGCAATTCGCAGTAGCCGACGATGACGGTCATGAGGTCGCCGTAATCGTGGGCGATCTCCGACGTCAAGCGGCCGAGCGTTTCCAGCCTTTGAAGCCGCAACAGGATCCGTTCCGACTCCCCGTCGGCCGGGGTGTGGGTCCCGTTCTCCGAGGCCCGCAGGTAGGGCCGTATGCTTTCGATCAGCCCGTCCCGGGGGACTGGCGACGGGCGATCAGGTGGTGGCAGGTCGGTCGACACGGACGAACCTCGCGTAAGAGTGAAAATGCCTTCCCTGACCCGGCGGCAAGCCGGGCCGATGCCGGTAACGAGAGTTGCGGCCATCGGTACCTCGTGTGTGGTTGTCCGGGCCGGGCCCGGCGCCCGGCGTCTCCTCGCTTCGTCAGGCGCAGACGGTCGCGCGGTGCCGTTCGGGCCCGCCCGCGGCGCGGAAGATCCGCGGCGCGAAGGTGGCGGACAGCCGGCCGGCGAGTTCCCGGATGCGGGCGTCGTCGCCGGGGTCTCGGCTATCGCCGCCCGCCGGTTCGCAGACCGCCACTGCCGAGCGGATCGCGCGGTCGAGCGGGGTCCCGCCGCCGCCCTGCCGAAGGGCCCGGCGGATGATCCGCATCATGTACGGGGTCAGGTCTTCGTTGGATGCCGCGGGCGCACGGTAGTCGATCACAGCGCCGGAGCGGATCGTATCGTTGAATGCATTCATCATGAGATTCCTTCATCTCGGGGTAACGGGGCGAGTTTAGCCGATGCTGGTGCTGGCGCTGGCGGTGGCGCCGCGTACGGTGACGGTCGCCGAGACCGAGCAACCCTGGAAGTTTGCCGGCGGCACCCACATGATCCCGTACGACCCGTCGGACGAGGTCGTCGCCGACTGCTCGCCGAAGGCGCTGTTGGAGCCGCTGAGTTGGACGGCGAGACCGCCGACTTCGTCAACGCCGCTCACCGAGCCGGAGATGATCCAGGTCCCGCCGCCGATCTGACGACCGTCGACCGAGATGGAGAGCCCGGAGATCGGGGGACGGCCCATGTCAGTGTCCGGCATCACGGCCATTGCGAAATTGCTGGTGAAATCGCCGCCGCCGTCGGGGCCGAACATGGTCAGCGCGTTGTAGGAGGACGGGCAGTCGCGCGTCTCGAGCCGCTGCAATCCACCCAGCCGGTGGCGCGGCATCCGGCGAACGGGACAGGGACGACGATGCGAACGAGTGAACAGTCCGAACATTGGCAGAACCCTCGCGAGTCGGAAGGCAACCCCTAACTGCGGACCGCCCCGTGCCCACACCACGGTGGGAAGGGGAAGAAATCGGGACGTCGCAGTGCCTTCAGGTAGTCCAGTGGCAATTTGCGCGGAAAACAGGACACACCCGCGAGCATTTTTCTGGCAAGACCGGCTTAATCCCTACAAGCCGCCTGTCGGAAGTGGAATTATCGTCAGGGTTTATATTTAAGGTGCGGAAGCCAAAGAAATTTTTCCGTGCGGGCAGATTTTTCAGCCTCTCGCGCAAGGCTTGGCGATGAATTTCTCGTGCGGCAGTAATTTGCAAATCGGGCAAATGTGCGCGCAGCAGAAGAGAATCCGCTTCCAGTAGCGGGGCAATCGTTCGAGAGGAGAGTGTATCCGGCGGGGCGCGACGGCTCAGCGCGGGCCCCCGCCGGTTTCGAATTGATCGATCGCCGGACTATTCCGGCGTTCCTTGAAGCGGGTCAACCAGTCGGCTCTGGAACGGGGCTGGCCCGCCGTCCTCTTCGAGCGGCCGTACGTCGGCGATGGCGCCACGCAGTTCCGGGAAGGCCGCGAAGTTGTGGTCGCGCTCTAACGGATCGTTCCAGCCTTTTTCGATCACCTTACGGAAATACCCGGCCGCCTCCGGCAGTAGCTCGTCTTTCAGCTCGGGCCGATTGACGATCGTCTTTGAGGCAATCTTGCCCGCCCACCAGTAGTCCACGGCCGCCAACGGCCCCCGCTTGAGAACCTCGCGGATATCGTCCAAACCAGGGCTCAAGTCCGGCGCCGCCTTCCGTTCGGCCAATTGCAGACGGGCGATCGCTCGGTTATAGAGCGCCGG
>DATJGQ010000363.1:0-2107 GCA_035494815.1 Gemmataceae bacterium | reverse complement strand
AGTCCGCGGTGGTTCCGGCTTATTCGTCATTCGGTATTCGTCATTCGTCATTCGTCATTAGGCATTAGGCATTAGGCATTTCTTAAAGCGTCCAGCCCTTGCGGTACTCGTAGTGCAAGTACTGGTTCGCCTCATTGTTGTTGGTGAACTTCAGGTTCGGCCCGTCCCACTCCAGCTTCTTGCCGTTCATGCGGATGGCGATGTTGCCGAGCAGGATCGTCTCGGTGAGCATCGCGGCGAAGTCGAAATTCGAGTACGCCGGCGGGCCGCCCTTCATCGCCTCGACCCACTCGGCCTTCATCAACGGGTCGGTTCCGCCGCGGCGGCCGCCGGCCGACCGATGGCGTGGCAGCGTCTCGGACACCGCCTTGGCCGCTTCCTCCAGCCCTTCGCCCACGAGACGGTACGCGGCGCCGTAGTCGTTCGGTGAGAAAAGAATCCCCTTCTCGCCGACCAGCATGGAGCCGCTCTGCGAGAGCTGCTCGTACGGCTTGAGGACTTTGTTGAGCAGCGCCGTCGGCGGCACCGCCTTCTGGCCGCGGTACTGGCCCTCGTACCAGTTAAACGTGCACTCCGGCATGCCCTCGCGCGCCGGGAACTGGAACGTGACCTGGGCCTGGGTCGGGTAAGTCTCGGAATTTAATTCTTGCACCTTGCTGGCGACGATGGTTTTCGGGTAGCCGAGCTTCAGCGCACGGAACGCCATATTGGCGGTGTGGCAGGCCATGTCGCCGAGCGCGCCGGTGCCGAAATCAAGCCACCCGCGCCAGCTGAACGGGTGATAGATCTTGGCATACGGCCGTTCGGGGGCCGGGCCGAGGAACAGGTCCCAGTGTACATTCTTCGGAGGTTGGTCGTACTTCAGTTCGCCGGCCGCTGTGAAGTGCATCGCGGCGAGCGCGGCTTGGCGCGCGGCCGGCACCTGCAGGATCGCGTCGGAGCCCTGCGGCCAGATCGGTCGGTTCGTCCAGACGTGGACCTCCTTGACCGGCCCGAGCACGCCCGCCTGCACGATCTCGACCGCCCGCCTCAATCCGCTTTCGGCCGAACCCTGGTTGCCCATCTGCGTCGCCACGCCCATCTCCTTGGCGATCTCACGCATCCTGCGGGCTTCGAAGACGGTGTGCGTCAGCGGCTTCTGCGTGTAGACGTGCTTCTTCATCCGCATGGCCATGACGCTGGCCGGGGCGTGCGAGTGGTCCGGCGTGCCGACCGTGACCGCGTCGATCTCCTTGCCCATCTCGTCGAGCATCTTGCGGTAGTCGAAGTACTTCTTGGCGCTGGGGAATTCGCGGGCTTTGGAGTTCAGGTTGTTTTCGTCCACGTCACACAGGGCGACCACATCGCCGAACCCGCCGGCCTGCGTGATGTCGCTGCCACCCTTGCCGGTGGCGCCGATACCGGCGAAGCGGATCTTGCCGTTGGGGCCGTCGCCGGCCCGCGCGGCAGAGAGCGCCGTGGCCGTCAAGAAGTAGCCGGCCCCGACGGCCGTGCCCTGCAGGAACCGACGGCGATTCACTTGCGATTTCATGAATGCGATCTCCGGAGAGGATGGCGAGCGTGGCGGGGGACGCGAACGACGTTGGCAGTGTAGGCGACGGCGGTCGCGGCTGCAATCACCATTCCGGTGATCAAGCACGTCGATGAGTCAATCGTTTACACCTGGCAAGTCGGCATAATTGGCGTTAAAGAACCGCGGGCGTCAGCCCGTGGGTGGGCGCCATCCACGGGCTAACGCCCGCGGTTCTTGCACTGCGGATGCCCGCCGGTCTACGGCGTCGCACCTTTCTCCGCGCGTTCGACCAGTTCGTCGATCAGCCGGTCGAGCTCCTCGTTGCCGGGGTTGCCGAGGAACTTGCGGCGGATGACGCCGTTGTGGTCGATCAGGTACAGCGTCGGCCAGCCGTGGACTTCCCAGGCCTTTGAGATGGGCCCGGACGTCCCTTGTTCGCCGATCCAGAACGACCGCCAGGTGATCTCTTCGGTCTTGTTCTTGGCCTTGCACTCTTCGCGGTCTTTGTCACTGTTCACGCCGATGAGGGCAAACCGCTTATCCGCCATGCGCTTCACGAGCGACCGCTCGTGGGGGAACATCGCCCGGCACGGC
>DATJGQ010000362.1:0-2562 GCA_035494815.1 Gemmataceae bacterium | reverse complement strand
CCGGATCGACTGGGTCAATCCGCATGCCTTCTTCTTCATCGATGTCCGCGATTCCACCGGCACCGTCGCGAATTGGGCGGTCGAAATCGCCGGACCGCTCGATCTCGAACGAGACGGCTGGAAGCGAAGCACGCTGCACATCGGCGACGTCGCGACGATCGAGGGCGTTCCCGCCCGCGACGGAGCCCGCCAGGCCTTCGCCAAATCTGTCGTAGTCGGGGGAAAACGGGTATTTGCTCCGCCTGCCCGGCGCGCCGCCGTCGCCCGCCAACCCGCGCCAAAGTGGCCTGACGGCCAGGTGCGCCTCGGGCCGCCGCCCGGCAAAAAGGGTTATTGGGGCATGGCCACCGTGAAAGCGCTCGTCGAAAGCACTGCCGCGAATGTCCCGATGACCGACGATGGGCTACTGATCAATCTGGCGGATGCGGACAAAGTCGCGCCGTTCAAACCGTGGGCACGGGCGCTGTATGAATTGCGGCAGCGGCGTCTCTTGAGGGACGACCCGCTTGGCCGGTGCATCCCGCCCGGCGGGCCGCGGCAATTCATGGTGCCGAACGGCTTTCAGTTCATCGAACAGCGGGAGCTCGGGCGGATCCTGGTGTTGATGGGGGGCGGCGACCGGAACTGGCGGATCATCTATACCGACGGCCGTCCGCAGACCCCACCGGCGGAGCTGGTCCCCACCTATTACGGCAGCTCGGTCGGCAAATGGCAGGGGGAGACGCTGGTCGTCGACTCGGTCGGCTTCAACGAGAAGTTCTGGCTGACCAACGGGGGGCTGCCCCACACCGAGGGGCTCCACCTGACGGAACGGTTTTCCAGACCGGATCTAAACACGCTAAAATACGAAGTCACCGTGGACGACCCGCGGACTTACACGCGGCCGTGGACCGGCGGTTGGACGGTCCAGTGGGTACCCGATCAGGACGTTCAGGAATACTTCTGTGAGGAGAATGCGGAATCAACCTTCATTCGCTGATCCCCGCTGACAACGGAAAGACGAGGGAGTGACCATGAAAGCTTCGAAGGTGGGTTTATTCGCGGCGGCGAGTCTTCTGCTTCTGACGGCCAGGACGGCGACGGCGCATCATTCCTTTGATGCCGAGTACGACACGAAGAAAACGGCGAATATCACCGGCTACGTCACGAAAGTCGACTGGGTCAACCCGCACGCGTTCGTCTTCATCGACTCGAAGGACGAAAGCGGCACGGTCCGGAACTACCGGGTCGAGATGGGCCCGCCGTACGCCCTGGTGCGCGGCGGCTGGAAGCGGGACACGCTGAAGGTCGGCGACAAGGTCACGGTCGAAGGCGCGGCGCTCGCCAAGAACGGCAGCGACGCCGCCGGATCCGATCAGCCGACCCGCATGGTGCTGGCCAACGGACAGAAACTGGTCATGAGATGAAAACGGGGCGCGGATTTCCGGTGAGCGGCGCGCCCGCGTTGGCGCTCGCAGTCCTGGCGATATCGTTCATCTCGCCGGCAGGCCGCGCGTCGCTGTCCGCGCAGGCGGCGCCGGCCGCACCCGCGCAGGCTGCCGCGGCTCCCTCGGGCGAGCCGACGCCGCGATGGCCGGACGGACATCCCAATCTCGGAGCCGTGCCCGGCAAGACCGGCTACAGGGAAGTGCGGCCTGGGCTCGGCGGCTTTCCGCGGGCGGCCGACGTTCCGTTTCAGCCGTGGGCCAAGGCGGTCTACGATTACCGCAGTTCGCGGGTGGATCTCTATCCGCCGCTCGTCAACTGCAAGCCGACCGCGGGTCAGTCCTTCTTCAACGCCCCGGGGTTCGAGATCGTCGAAGTTCCGGAGCTGAAGACCATCTTCATTCTCGACATCGCCGGGCCGCACTCGTGGCGGGCAATCTATATGGATGGACGGCCTCACCCGACCGGCGATGATCTGCGGCCGACGTATCTGGGCCACTCGATCGGGCACTGGGAAGGCGACACGCTTGTCATCGACTCGGTGGGCTTCAACGAAAAGCAGTGGGCCGGCGGCGGTGGGTTTCCAAGCACCGACAAGCTGCACCTGATCGAAAAAATCTCGCGTCCGAACCTGACCACGCTCAGCTACGAGGTCACGATTGACGATCCCGGCGCCTACACCAAGCCGTGGTCCGGCAAGTGGACCATCACGGAGAAGACCGCGTCCAAGTGGATCCCGGGCGGCGAGATGTTCGAGTACATCTGCCAGGATTCGCGATACGGCACCGAATAACAGACCGTAGAGGCAGGTCTTTCGGCCTGCCTCATCCCTTCGTCATCCCGAATCCCGTAATCACCGCCTCGACGTTGTGCGTGAACCGAAGCCCGAAGACGCCATCGAGCGACTTCAGCTTTCCGCCGGTGACGAGCTCCGCCTTGTCGTACCCGGCGACCACCATGCCGTTGATCGAACATTCGGCGCGGCCGCTTTTGACGTGCCATGCAATGTCCTGCGTCACGGGCTTCCCCACCGCCGGCGCCTTGTGCACGGCCGCATTCCGCGATTGCCGGATCAACGTGAACACCGCCGGACCGCTGAAGCCGCGCACCAGCATCTCGCCGCTGCCGTACGCGACG
>DATJGQ010000361.1:0-4658 GCA_035494815.1 Gemmataceae bacterium | reverse complement strand
TGCCGTGCGTCGCCGTAAGTCTCTGCGGGTTGTCGCTTGTGTGGGAGGTTCCCCAGCTCGACAAGCTGGGGGTCACTGGTTCAAGTCCAGTAGCGCCCACTCGCAAACGACCGCCGACGAAATCCGTCGGCGGTTTTTTTGTCGCGCGCGGCGAAAAATGAAAAACCGCTCATTATGTGCGATTTTGCTTGCTCTGCCTTTCACGGCGACTCAATACTGTCCGGCAGCCCTGCAGTAGGTCGCAGTATGTTTGTTTCGACTCGTGCCATGCTGACGGCTCCCTGTTTACTTCCACTCGTCGCCGACCCGGTGGTCGTGGGTCAGGGCTTCACCTGAGTCCGCGCGGCCCGGTGACGGCGTGTCCGGCCCTTCTTACGGCACACCAGTAGCGCTTCTCGCCCGATCCCGCGTTGATATGCGGGGGGCGAATCGGTTTTTGCGGCATGGCGCCGGTCGGCGCGCCTGATGCGCTATCGACGGATGCCGCCGGTAAGTGCTCGAACCTACCTGAATTCACCACTCGCAAAGGAGCTTCCCATGTCGCGACTGCCGACTTCCCGTCGCGGATTTACTCTGATCGAACTTTTGGTCGTCATCGCCATCATCGCGCTGCTGATCGGGCTGTTGCTCCCCGCCGTGCAAAAAGTGCGGGAGGCGGCGGCCAAGACCCAGGCGACGAACAACCTCAAACAGCTCGGTCTGGCCGTCCACAACGCCCACGACGCGAATCAAAAGCTGCCGATGATGTACGGCAATTTCGCCGGCCGTGACGGCACGGTTTTCTACCACCTGCTGCCCTACCTCGAGCAGGGCAACCTCTGGAGTCAGGGGCAGAACGCGGCCCGATCAGAAGCGGTGAAAGCGTTCCGACATCCGTTGGACATGACTTACGACACCGGCCTGTTCACGCTGAACGTCGCGACGGACATCCCGCCGTGGGCCACCGGCAGCACGACCTGGGGCCTGAGCAGCTTCTCCGCGAACTGGCAGTTCTTCGGCGACGAGTCCGGCAAGCTCACCGACGTCACCGACGGCACTTCGACCACGATCATGTTCAACGAGAAATACGCGGTCGCGAAGAACGGCGGGGTCGTGACCGGCGCGAACTTGTGGGGGTACGGCGTGCGGCCGACGCTCACCGTCGCGCAGCGGCTGCTGATGAACCCGCCGCCGAAGTTCCCGACCACCCCGGGGACCAGCCCCGACCTGGACTACATGTGGGCAAAGGCGTGGTGGGCTCGCTCGGGCTTCGTCAACAATCCGGGTTCGTCGGGCGCGCTCGGCCAGTGGCCGAACTCCGACACGCAACTGGTCAACTGGAACTTCCGCTGCATGCGGTGCGCCGAATGGAAGCCCAGTCCCGAGACTCTCAACTCGTTCAAGTCGCAGAGCATCTCGCCGGGCGGCATGCTCGCCGTGTATGGCGACGGCAGCGTCCGGACGGTCGTCGAGAACACCAACGACGAAGATTTCTGCGCCATGGAATCGCCGAGAGGCGGTGAAATCGTCAAATGAGCGAAGGCGGTCGGGGCCCGACCGGCATCCCCGCCTCTCGGGCCCCGGCCCTCTTTGACCGTGCGGAGTGAGTGGACATGTGGCGGACTTTTGTCGTCCTCGTCGCCTTCATCCCTTTGTCCGGTTGCGGACCGAGGGCGGACCTGGGTCGAGCCGAAGATGTGGTGAAGACCTCGTTGGAGGCCTGGAAGGGCGGAGAGAATCCGCAACAATTGACGGGGCGTTCCATCGACATCGCCGAGCCGGACTGGAAGGCGGGCTATCGATTGATCGATTATCAGGTCAAGAACGCGTCGTCGCAGCCGCAACAGGGTCCTCGCGTCGTCGTCGTTCTGACTTTGCAGGGCCGCGGGGGCAAGACGCTGAGCAAGGAAGTCGCCTACGAAGTCATCTTCAAGGATGGCAATAAGGCGAGCATCGGGCGGGACGCATTTCACGTCGGGAGTTAGCCCGCAGTCATCGGCGGGTGGCTCTCGGCGAACTCGCTGCAAACGGCGAGCTAACGCTGCGGCCCGGCAGTCCCGGTCTTCTTCCAGACGTGCTTACGGCCCTCGCACGTTGGGCAGTGGTGGGTTCCGTTGCAGGTCTCGCAGGCCGGTCCCCACACCTCTCCGGACGCGCAGTCCGGGCATTTGCCGTTACCACTGCAGGCCGCGCACTGAGGCGCCAGCGCGCCGCAATGAACGCAGTTCATGCCGGAGGATGGGGTGGGGCGACCGCACTCCGGGCAGGTCGTCAGGGGCATGACGCACCTCCAAAGCGAGCACGGCGGGGGTGAAGGGCATCAAAATCCTATCACAGCCGGGCATTTCATAGCAAGAACCGATCGGAAGTCGACTCGGAACGTTTTCTCGGCCTTTGCCAACGGGCCGGGGATGGGGCGGCGCGGCGTTTGCTCGTCGTCTCATTGCACCGATCGCTTCACCCCATCCGAGGAGAATCCGATGGCCGACAAGGCGCTGACGCGGCAGCAGTTGACCGATCTATTGAACGATGACCTCGCTCGTGAATATCAGGCGATCATCGCCTACGTCGTGTACTCGCAAGTGCTCAAGGGCGCTCAATATATGAGCATCGCGGGGGAGCTGGAAAAGCACGCGAAGGAGGAACTCGAGCATGCGCTGATCGTCGCGAAGCAGATTGACTATCTCGGCGGCACGCCCTCCGTGACGCCGAAACCGGTCAAACTGTCGGACAAGGCCGAGGACATGCTGCGGTTCGACCTGCAGAACGAGAACGAGACGATTCGTAATTATCGGGAGCGGGTGCGGCAGTGCGAGGCGCTCGGCGAGTACGCGATGGCCGAGCACATCCGCGAGATCCTCGTCAACGAGCAGGAACATCAGATCGATCTGGCGACGGCTCTCGGTGTCGACGTGCCGGACGTGACACATCGGGAGGAGCGTGCGTAGGTCTGGCGGGGCGGGCGGCACGGCGGTAAAACACGTATCACTGCGCCCGGACGTGCCGCATTTCCCGAGTGGGCCTGATGAATTCTTCCGCCCCCGCGACATCTTCGCCGAACGAACCGGTCACGACGCATACGCACTGGCTCGGCCCAGGGCCGGTCCGGGCCGAACTCTATGGACCCGACCGTCTGCATGCTCTCGCGCGCGAGATCGCGGCAGCGTCGGCGACATCCAAACCGAAGACCGGCACGCCCCTCTTGAGCCGATTCGCGGAGAACGCCGACGAGCTCAACGCCGCCCAGGAGGAGCTGAACCGCCTGGCCGCTCGCCGGCAGCGACTCAGTCGCGAGGCGGAGTGGCTCTTCGACAATTACCACATCATCGAGGACGCGCTGCGCGAGATCCGCACCGATCTGCCCCGCGGTTTCTACGACCAACTCCCGAAACTCGCCGCCGGGCCGCTTGCCGGCTGGCCGCGCGTCTACTGGATCGCCGTCGAGGTCGTCGCCCACACCGACAGCGCTCTCGAGGAAGCGATCCTCGCCGAGTTTCTCCGCTCGTACCAGGAGGTCCGGCCGCTGACGATCGGCGAACTCTGGGCGGTGCCGATCATGCTGCGGCTGGTTCTGGTCGAGAACCTGAGCCGGATCGCGCGGGACTTGCGGGCGTCGCTGCGGCGGAACGCGACGGCCCGGGCGTGGGCCGACGAGTACGTCAAAGGCGACGGTCACGCGCCGTTTCCGATCCCCGGATTCGGCCGCGAAGGGACACATGAACCGCGTCGGGAGCTCAATCCCGACGAGCGCTCTCTCGTCGTCGCCGTCTTGCAAAACCTGCGCGGCAGTTCGATCGGCCGCGAGCGGCTTGACGAGATCGAGGGCCGACTGCGGGACCGCGGCATTCCGGTGGAGGAAGCGCTGCGCGAGGAACGCGAACGGCAATCCGCGAACCAGGTCACCGTCGGCAACTGCGTGACAAGTCTCCGGGTGCTGTCGGCGATCGACTGGCCGCGGTTCTACGAGCAGGTCAGCCTGGTCGAAGCCCAACTCCGCGACGACCCGGTCGGCGTCTACGCCCGCCAGGACTTCGCCACCCGCGACCGCTACCGTCAGGCGGTCGAGGAGCTGGCCCGCGGGGCGAACACCGACGAACTCGAAGTCGCGCGGCAGGTACTCGACCGGTGCCGCAAAGCGTCTTCGGCCGCGAGCAGTCCGGCGAGTCACGAAAGTCGCGAGTCGCACGTCGGTTATTACCTGATCGGCGACGGCCGCCGCGAGTTCGAGAGGCAACTCCGATACCGACCGCCGATGCGGCAAGGGTTCCTCGCCGGCGTCCTTCGGAATGCCCGATTGCTGTACTTCGGGGCGATCGGACTGATCACCACGACGCTCGTCGTCGGGCTAACGTGGTATGGATTCGGTTCGTCCCTTCGCTCGGGATGGGCGATCGCCGGGATCGTCCTGGCTGTGTCCATATTGCCCGCGCTCGACATCGCGGTCGGCGTCGTCAACCATCTGGTCACGCGATTCATTCCACCCAGGACGCTGCCGAAGCTCGATCTTTCAACCGGCATTCCGCCCGATTGTCCGACGTTCGTCGTCGTTCCCTCGCTGCTCAATACCGCGGACGGCGCGCGACGACTCGTCGAGCGACTCGAGATTCACTACCTGTCGAACCCCGACGCGGCGCTGCGATTCGCGGTGCTCACCGACTGGGCGGACGCGCCGACGGAGC
>DATJGQ010000360.1:0-3321 GCA_035494815.1 Gemmataceae bacterium | reverse complement strand
TGTACAGCGACGCCCCGGCCGCAGCGGTGTAGCCGCCGTGCTGGTCGACCTGCCGGACTTTGTCGGTAATCGGCTTGAAGAGATAGGTGTCGGAGATCATCCGCAGAGAAGAAATCTGCGCCCAACCCTTGACCGACTCGTAGTAGCGGTTCGGGATCGACATGTAGACGCTCGGGTTGCGGTTGGCCGTCGAGCCGAAAACGATCCCCTCTTCGCTCAGGCCCAGCCCCCAAGTGTTGTTGTCGGTCGAGCGGAGGAATTCGAGCTTCGAGCCGTCCGGCTTGTACCGGAAGAAACCGTTGGCAAACTGGTGCGTTTCATCGCCGACTTTGACGCGCGACCGGTTGTACCCCTGCATCGCCCAGATCCAGTTGTCCAGACCGTACTGCATGTTGCTGACTACGCCGTGCGTGTCCCGGCCGAACGACCAGCCATCGTGGACGACCTGCCGCACGTCCGCCTTGCCGTCGCCGTCGGAGTCCTTCAGGAAGACCGTCTGCCCGGCGTCGAAGACGAGGATGCCGTCGCGATAGAACATGATGCTCGTCGGGATGCTGAGCTTCTCGGCGAACGTGGAGATCTTGTCGGCTTTGCCGTCGCCGTCGGTGTCTTCAAGAATGACGATGCGGTCGTGCCCTTCGCCGGGCGGTTGCAGGTCGTGCGGGTAATCGACGGTCAGCGCGACCCACAGCCGGCCGCGTTCGTCCCAGGTCATGCAGATCGGCTTGCCGCCGCCGAGCAGCGTCTCGTCGGCGAACAACTCGACGTGAAAGCCCTTGGGCACGACCATGTGCTTCATCGACTCTTCGGCCGGCAGCGGCCGCTGAAGCTTGGTGAACGGCTGCCCCTGCCCGCCGCGCGGCCGGTAGTTCGGGATCTTCGCGCCGACGTCGTCGTACTCGAACGGTTTGACGTCGGTGCGTTTGGTCGTCACCTCCGGGATGGTGAACGGCCGGTCGAACGGGTTCGCCGCTGCGGGCGCGGCCGCCGACGCGGCCTTGAACTCCGGCACGACGCCCGGGTTCTGCCCGACCGCCCAGCGGATGCCGCGCTCGACGAGGTTTTGGAAGCCGGGGTTGGTCCAGGTCCGCCGATCGTGGCCCCAGGCGGTGTAAAAGACTCGCCCCTTGCCCTGCGCCCGCACCCACGTCCACGGCTCCTTCACGCCCGGCTCCTCGCGGTACTCGAGGACAATGCGGTCTTTCTCGTTGTGCTTGGTGTGGACGTAGGTCTCGTCCCAACTTTCGAACCCGCCGAAGCCCTTCATGATCGGATGGTCGGGCGCGACATTCGTGACCTTAAAAGTCCCGGTGCCGTGGGTGCGGAATTGCGCCCCGACCAGCGCGATGTACTTCGGCGAATTCAGGAAGCAGTACGACGCACAGTGCAGCGGGATGAAGCCCTTGCCGCCCTCGACGAAATCGAGCAGCGCTTTCTCCTGCTCCGGCGAGATGCGGGTCGTGTTGGCGTAGATGACGACGCCGTCGTACCCGGCGAGGTTCTCCGGGTTGAACGAGTCGACCTTGTCCGTGTAGACCATCTCGATGCCGCGCTTGGCGAGCACGGGCTTGAGAATGTCGAACCGCTCCCTCGGCCTGTGGCCGGCGTTGTCGCCGAGGAAGAGGAGCTTGATCGGCTTGGGGTCGTCGGCGAAAGAAGGAACGAACGACAGACCGGCGACGAGACCGGCCAACGCGATGAGGCGACGCATAGGTGGGGCCTTATCCTCAGGGGTATGCTCGATAACCGTCAAATGACCTCTGGAATCGGTGTGGCACCTTCGACGCCGACCAGCCGCTGGTCCAGCCCGCCGTAGAAGTAGGTGAGCCGGTTCGGGTCGAGGCCCATCTGGTGCAGGATGGTGGCGTGCAGGTGTTTCACGTGGTACGGCTTCTCGACGGCGGCGCTGCCGAGTTCGTCGGTCGTGCCGACGCTGATCCCGCCCGGGACGCCGCCGCCGGCCAGCCACATCGTGAACCCGTAGGCGTTGTGGTCGCGGCCCGTGCCCTTAGCGTATTCGGCGGTCGGCTGACGGCCAAACTCGCCGCCCCAGACGATCAGCGTCGTTTCTAATAATCCTCGCCGCTTGAGGTCCGTCAGCAGGCCGGCGATCGGCAGGTCCGTCTCCGCACAGTGCATGTTGTGGTTCTTGACCAGGTCGCCGTGCGCGTCCCAACTGGTGTCGAGGTGGTTGCCGCCGGAGTAGATCTGGATGAAGCGGACGCCGCGCTCGACCAGTCGCCGCGCGAGCAGGCACTGACGGCCGAACGGCTGCGTGACTTTCCGGTTCAGGCCGTACAGTTCCTTGGTCGCCTCCGACTCATGCGCGAGATCGACCGCCTCCGGCGCGGAACTCTGCATCTTGTAGGCGAGTTCGTATGAGGCGACGCGCGCAACCAGCGCCGGATTGTGGCCGCTTGAGGCCGCGTGGTCGTCGTTGTAGGCGCGGAGCGTGTCGAGCAAGTCGCGCTGGACGCCGTCGGTCATCTCCGCCGGGCGTTTGAGGTCCAGGATCGGCGCCCCGGACGACCGCAGGATCGTCCCCTCGTACTGGGCGGGCATGTAGCCGCTTGACCAGTTCTTGGCGCTCGAGATCGGCCCGCCGCGCGGGTCGAGCATGACGACGAAGCCGGGCAGGTTCTCGTTCTCGCTGCCCAGGCCGTAATTCACCCACGAACCCAGGCACGGGCTGCCGCTCTGGATCTTGCCGGAGTTCATCTGCAGCATGGCCGAGCCGTGCTGCGGCGAATCGGCGGTGAGCGAGTGGAGGAACGCGATGTCGTCGACGCACGTCGAAAGCTGCGGAAACAGGTCGGAGACCCACTGGCCCGACTGGCCGTACTGCTTGAACTTCCACTTTGGCCCGACGACGCGCCCCTCGCTTTTGGCGCCGCCGCGTCCCTTGGTCTTGACCGGGATCGTCTGCCCGTCGAGTTCGTAGAGCTTGGGCTTGTAATCGAACGTATCGACGTGGCTCGGGCCGCCGTACATGAACAGGAAGATCACACTTTTGGCTTTGGCCGCAAATTGCGGCGGCTTGGGCGCCAGCGGATTGGCCAGCGGCGTCGCGCCGTCGGCCGCCACCGCCTGCGAGCCTAAAAAGCCTTCGCGGTCCAGCATCGCCGCCAGAGCGACTGACGTGAACGCGCCGCCGGCCTGCCACAAAAACTCGCGGCGCGTCCGATGGCAGAACGTATTTTTGGGGGAAGGGGAAGTTGGCATCGAGCGTTCTTTCGTTCAATCGAGATACGCGAACTCGTTCAAATTCAAGACCATCAGGCAATAAAGCTTCAGCGTCGCGGCCGGGCTGGCACCTCGCTC
>DATJGQ010000359.1:0-3951 GCA_035494815.1 Gemmataceae bacterium | reverse complement strand
CTTCTCACCTCCTTTTTTGTTTTCGCCGGAGCTGGGCCGCCCACGCCGGGATGGGATAGAATGTCGCCATCCATTTCTGAACCGGCGTCTCGCGCCGAGGAGGGGGACATGTCGGAGGATCGATACTGGGTTCATACCGAGGACGCGCATGGCACCCGGCCGGGCTGGTACGGCCCGTACAGTTCGCAGGCGCGTGCGGAGGAGGAGGCCGAATCGCGCACCGCCCCGTTCACCGGGACCTACGAATTTGCCGAGGTGGTTTGTGGGCACACCGGCGAGCGTGCCCGCCGTGTCTGCGAGTACTTGCAAGGCGGGCGTCATCATCCCGGCGGAAGTGGCTGGCGGTCGCCCGAACCCGCCACCGAAATTAACATCCCCATGTGCTGTGAAAGTACGCTCGCGCAGTGAGGAATACCCCGACCGATGCTCAAGCGAACTGTTGCCACACTCGTCGCGGTCCTGGCCGCCGGTATTCCGGACGTACCGGCAAGAACCGACGACAAGGTCCCCGGTGATCACGAAGTCGCGGCCTGGGTCCGGCAGCGGGTGCAGGACTGGCAACCCACCGCGGCCGATCGCCCGTTCGACGAGATCGGTTGGGCCAAGGATATCCGCACAGCGGAACGGCTCGCGCGGGACAACGACCGGCCGGTCTTCCTGTTCACGCATGACGGTCACATGGCCGTCGGCCGGTGTTGAGGCGGCGCCCATGCCATGCGGGCGAGTTCGCTCGCGAATGCGAAGGTCATCACACTGCTCAATCGCTATTACGTTCCCGTCTATGTTTCCAACGAAGATTACGCCCGGGGCGGCTCGGCGCCGGCCGAAGAAAAGGCCGAGCGGAATCGAATCTGGCAGGAAGCGGCGAAGAAGGGGCTTTCGTCGGGCACGGTCCACGTTTACATCCTGGCACCGGACGGCGCTGTGATCGACAGTCTGCACGTCGCCACGGCCACCAAAGTCGATGAGACACTCGGCCTTCTGCAGCGCAATGTCGACAAGCTCAAGACCGCACCGGGCGAGCCGCTCGTGCCTCCGGCGCCACAGTCGGCGTGTCCCAAAGTCGCGGGCGACTGTCTCGTCCTGCATCTGACGGAGCGCGACCTGCGGCGCCAGGGCGGTGAACTGGTGCCGGTCCGGCCGGCGCTGGGAGAGACCCGCTCCGGCAATTGGGGTGCGT
Source organism: Gemmataceae bacterium (assembly GCA_035494815.1). GTDB lineage: Bacteria > Planctomycetota > Planctomycetia > Gemmatales > Gemmataceae > DATJGQ01. Next base: position 2,771 of record DATJGQ010000359.1, on the reverse strand, counting down.
TTGCCGCGGAGGACTGGATCGTTCTTGCGCGGGCGGAGTGGAGCAAGCTCCTGCCGGAGAAGACCACCGGCGTCGGCGCGTCGTGGGAGCTCGATCGGGACGTCACGGCCAAGGTGCTGACGCACTTCTACCCATCGACCGAGAACAACAAGGTCTCGACCAACCGCATCGACGAGCAATCGCTCAAAGCGACCGTGCTCTCGATTCAGGACGGCGTGGTTCGGGCGCGGCTCGACGGCCGCTTGAAGATGAAACATTCGTTTTATCACCGCGACGACGACAACTTCGTCGACGCCACTATCGTCGGCCTCCTGGAATTCGAGCCGGGGAAAAAGATTCACTCGCTACAACTCGCCACGGTGACGGCGATCTATGGGCGGACTGCGTTCGGCGTCGTGGTCCGGTCGGTGCCCTGACGCGAGCGAGCGGATAAGCGGTCCGTTGTCGCTGGAGTTCGCCGTCGGGTATCATGGCACCGGTTTACACTCGCCCTTGCCCCATAACTCTGCCTCGCCGGTTGCCAATGGGCCCGAGATTCGTCCGGCTCCTGCTGGGTTTCACATTGGCGGCGGCCGCCAGCCCGCTCGTTCTCGCCGAGCCGCCCGGGGAAACATGGTGGTCGTTTCGCCCACTCACGACGTCGCCCGTCCCGGACGTCTCGAATCTGCGGGCAAGCATCCGTAACCCGATCGACGCGTTCATCCTCGCACGACTGAAAGTGGCCTCACTCGAACCGGCCCCTGAAGCGGATCGACGTGTCCTCATCCGGCGGCTCTCGTTCGACCTGATCGGCCTGCCGCCGACGCCGGCCGAGATCAGCACGTTCCTCGCCGACGCCGACCCGGATGCATACGAACGACTCGTCGAACGCCTGCTCGCCAGCCCGCATTTCGGCGAGCGCTGGGCCCGGCACTGGATGGACTGCGCCCACTTCGCGGAGACGCACGGGCACGATCAAGACCGCATCCGCCCGAACGCGTGGCGATACCGCGATTATCTGGTCGCCGCGTTCAACGCCGACACGCCATACGCCCGGTTCGTTCAGGAGCAAGTCGCGGCCGACGCGCTGTTCCCTAACGAGCCACGCCTGATTCCCGCGCTCGGGTTCCTGTCCGCGGGGCCGTGGGACGAAAGTTCGTTGCGCGACATCCGCGAGGACAGCATCGACCGGCAGGCCGGCCATTACTTGGACCGCGACGACATGGTCACGACGGTCATGTCCACGTTCCAGAGTCTCACCGTTCACTGCGCCCGCTGTCACGATCACAAGTCCGACCCGATCCCGCAGACGGAGTATTACGGGCTGCAGGCGGTTTTCGCGGGCGTGGGTCGGGCCGATCGGGCGTATGACCCTGATCCGCAAACGGCCTGCCGGCGACGGGCGCTCGCCGAGACGTTGCGCGTCGTCGGTCTGAATGATCCGACACTCGGCGCGTTTGCCGTCCGCGAAGTGGCGAAGCGGCAGCAAGCCGACTTGCCGGCGGTCTACGCCGTCGCGTCGGACTTCGCGGCGGACGGCGGGCACAAACCGTCGCCGGGGCCGCGGCCGGTCCATCTCTTAATGCGCGGCGACATTCGGCGGCCCGGCCCCGTCGTCGAGCCTGCCGCACTGAACTGTTTGCCGCGGCTGTCCGGTCGGCTGGAGATTTCCGCGTCAGCCGCCGAAGGCGAGCGTCGCGCCGCATTGGCCCGCTGGCTGACCCGTCCCGACAACCCGCTGACCTGGCGGTCGATCGTCAACCGCGTCTGGCACTATCATTTCGGCCGCGGGTTGGTCGAAACGCCGAACGACTTCGGCCATATGGGCGGCCGGCCGTCGCATCCCGAACTGCTCGACTGGCTGGCGTGCCGGTTCCGTGACGGCGGCGGCTCGCTCAAAAATCTGCACCGGTTGATCGTCACCAGCGCCACCTACCGGCAATCGTCGCGAGGCTTTTCCGATACCGACAACCGCCTGCTCGCGCATGGGCCGCGGGCCCGACTTGACGCCGAACAGGTACGCGACGCCGTCTTACTCGCGAGCGGCCGACTCGACCGATCGATGGGCAGGCCCTCGGATCGCCAGTTCGTTCTCAAGCCGGGCCGGCACGTGACTCCGGTCGTCGACTATGGCAAATTCGATTGGGATCGACAGGAAGGGCACCGGCGGAGCGTGTATCGCCTGGTCTTCCGCACGCTGCCGGACCCGTTCGTCGCCTGCCTCGACGGCGCCGACGCGTCGCAACTGACACCGGTGCGGAACGTCTCGGTAACGGCCCCGCAAGCGCTGGCACTTCTCAATAGCGAGTTCGTCTTGGTACATAGTGCGGCGCTGGCGCGACTGCTTGAGGAGCAATCTCCGGAGCGTGATCGGCGGATCGTGATCGCTTGCGAACGAGTATGGGGCCGTCCGCCGACGAAACCGGAGCGCGACAAGCTCGCCGGTTACGCCGAAAAGCATGGGCTCGCGAACTTGTGCCGGCTGTTGTTCAATGCGAGCGATTTCTTGTTTGTGGATTGAGTAATGCCCACTCGTCGGGAATTTCTCTGGCAGTTCGGCGGCGGCCTCGGCGGCGTCGCGCTGGCACAGCTCCTCGCGGAGTCGGGCGCGCTGGCAGAACAACCGAGGCCCCGGCCGGAGTTCAACGGCGGACTGCACCATCCGGCGAAGGTCAAACGCGTGGTGCAACTGTTCATGAACGGCGGCATGAGTCAGCCGGACACGTTCGACTATAAGCCCGAACTGGAGCGGCGGCACGGTAAGCCGTTCGACCCAGGCACCGGCGAGAAGG
>DATJGQ010000358.1:0-2776 GCA_035494815.1 Gemmataceae bacterium | reverse complement strand
AGCCGGCCAGCGCGGGGAACGGTTGGAACAAGACGACCTTCGTTTGGGCGCCGGAGCGCGTTCGCGAGATTGCGATCCTCGAAGGACCCAATGCTGCGAACGGATTCAATCGGCTGACCCTGCGCAGCGACGCCCGCCGCTGCTCGATGATCCTGATCGACTGGACGCTGCGGTAGGGTGTCGCTTGTGGGGCGGCAGGACCCCACTAATACGGCCCCGCGACTTCCTGCGACGATCCGGCGTTGTTCGCCAAGACGACCGCTACCGACTCGATTGCGGACGGTCCGCCCACGAACGTGAACGGAATGGTCAGCGTGAATTGTCCGCCGTACTGCGTCGAGCCCGAGCTTTGAAACCAGCCGCGTGCGGCGTCGGCGAGCTCAATCGTGAGCTCGGTGGTTTGGAGGGTCGCTCCCGCCGGCGGGCGGAATCGGACGATCGCGCGCGCCAGTTCCCTCGTGGTGCTTGCGCCGGAGACGACCAGGTCGAAACCTCCAGAGCTGCGGCGCACCTCCATCGTCCGGACCACAGCGGCGGAGGCGGGAATCTGCGCTGTCCCGATCGGCGACGAGGGAGCGGGCAGGGTCGAGGAGCCCGCTCGGAGCGACTCGACGGTGAACTGGATGGTCCCCGCCACGCTGCCGGACTGGATCAACAGCCGGGGCACGGAGAATGCAGCGCGCGTGTCGTTGGCTGCGATGGTGAAGGATGCCGACCGTCCTCCGGACGAGAATTGCACCGACGGATCGTCAGGCATGCCGGATGCCGGGACAAAGGACAGATTCAGGCGTCCGGTGATGGCCACAGGGTACGGGTTGACGAGCACCAGGTCGACCTGCGGCTGCTGCATCGGACCGAGGGTCGCCGGCACGCCGTTCACCCGCAGTGTCGCGACCGTCGGAAGATCCACAACAACTGTGTGGACGCGATTGGTCTTTAACCCGGCGGCGTCGGCGACCTCGACGGTGAAGTTGAACGTTCCCGACGCGGATGGTGTGCCGGAGATCGTGCCTGAGACCGCATTCAGCGCCAGTCCATCGGGCAGTTCGCCGTCCGCGATCCGCCAGGAATACGGCGCTCGTCCCCCGGTCGCGGTGAACGTGAACGAATACTGCTCGCCGGCGACGGCGCCCGGAAGCGTAGCTGCGCTGGTGAATGTTACGCCCGGCGCGACCGTCATCGTGAACGCCTTCTGCGCCGTGACGTTGCGGCTGTCCGAGACGGCCGCCGAGAAGTTGGCGGTCACGGGCGCGGACGGAATGCCCGTAATGGCGCCGGTTGCGGCATCCAGCCGGAGTCCGTCGGCGAGCGCTCCGGAGACGAGGCTCCACTGATATGGCGGTGTCCCTCCGCTGGCGGCCAGCGTTGCGTTGTATGGAGAACCGGGGACGCCTTGCGGCAACTGAGGGACGGTCGTGATATTGAGGGTCGCGGCGATGGTGAGGGTGAAGTCCTTGGTGGCTCGCGCGCCCACCGCGTCGGTCACCGTCGCGGTGAAGGTGAAGTTTCCGGCGCCGGAAGGGGTCCCCTGGATCCCACCGTCGGGGCGGAACGAGAGGCCCGGAGGCAATGATCCGGCCGTCACCGACCACGAATATGGTGACGTGCCCCCGGCCGCTGTCAGCGTGGTCTGATACGAGACTCCGACCGTGCCGCCCGGCAGAACCGGCTGGGTGATGACCGTCAAGGTGTTCGCGATCGCAATGGTGAACGACGACTGCGCTTGCGAGTTCCCGGCGTCGCGGACCTGAATGGCGAAGGTGAAGTTGCCGACCTGGGTCGGCCGGCCCGTGATCGCGCCGGTGCGGGAGTCGAGCGAGAGACCGGGCGGCAGTTGACCGCTCGCGACGGTGAACGTATAAGGCGTCTGGCCGCCCGATGCTCCGACCGTCCCACTGTATGTCGTTCCGGTGACTCCGCTCGGGAGCGTCGTCGAAGTGGGCAGGCTCAAGGGCGGCGTGACGGAGATCGTGAGATTCCGATTCACGCTCACGCCCGAGCTATCGCTCACTCCGAGGGTGAATGTGGCGCTGCCCCCGGTGGGCGTGCCAGCGATCCGCCCGGCCGGGTCGAGCGCCAACCCCGTGGGGAGATCCCCGGCGTCAATCGACCATCGGTAGCCGCCGGTCCCGCCGCTTGCCGTAAGCGCTTGTGAGTAGGCCGTTCCTTGAGTGGCCGGCGGCAACGATTGCGTCGTGATTGAAAGAGTCGAAGGCGTAACCGTCAGAGAGAGCGCCTTCGTGGCGCCAGTGCCGGCGGAGTCCTTCACCTGCACGGTAAAGTTGGACGTCCCGGGCGTTGTCGGCCGGCCGGCGAGTGTGCCGCTCGCGTTGAGCGCGAGACCCGCGGGCGGTTGGCCTGCGGTAATCGACCACGCGTATCCGCCTGTTCCGCCTGTTGCCGAGAATGCGAAGGAATACGCCGCGCCGACCACCCCGGGGGGCAGGGCGGTTGTCGTGATCGTCAGCGCGGGCGGATCGACAACGATCGATAGCGCCTTTGTAGCTGAGCGCCCGCCGTTGTCGGCGACCCTGACGGTGAAGTTCGAGGCGCCGGTTGCGGTCGGTGTCCCGGTGATCGCGCCGGCGGCGCTGAGGTTCAAGCCCGCGGGGAGCGATCCCGCGCTGATTGTCCATGCATTCCCACCGCTGCCGCCGCTTGCCGCGAGCGTCTGCGAATAGGCGACGCCAACGGTAGCGTTCGGAAGCGTGGCGGTCGTAACGGTGAGGGTGGGTGGATCTACGGTGATCGACAGATCCTGGGTCGCAGTGCGGCC
>DATJGQ010000357.1:0-4470 GCA_035494815.1 Gemmataceae bacterium | reverse complement strand
GCGTCGCCCCCAGGGCAATCTCGCTGCCATCCGCGCTCCGCCCGCCGACCTTCGAGCCGAAGCGTTCAGGTTGAGCCTGCTCGCTGAGGGCGCGATCCGATGGAGTCGCGAAGCCCACGCGCATGGGCAGTTCCCGCGCTCGTCGGCATTCACGTCACTGCCGTTGTCATCTGACGGAATCAATGGGCAGCGGCGAAAACCAGCCGCCTAAGATTGGCTCATTCCGGCGACGCCACAGGGACCGTTGACGTTCCAAACAACTGGCACTCCGGGATGGTCGCAATGCGATCGAACTACGACATGGTCCTGATGATGTCGGGCGGCGACCGGGAAACCTAGACCCGCGCCCCACATCTCCGAGGATCGGACCTCGACCACGTCTGACGAACTGGTCGGGTTGAGACACTCGACCTACTCGACCTCGATCACCGACCAGCGACCGGCGTTGGGGCGCCTTCTCCGTGAGGCACTTGGGAACCTGGGAATCGTTTTTTTTTCGTGGGGAAGGTGAAATGGGCGTTTCCCCCAGCGCGGCGCCTGGGTACAAGTGAGGCTGCCACAACTGTCGTGCCTTGATGAGGGCCTGCGATGCGTCCTTCCGACCTCCACGCTTCCGCCTCGTGCCGCAACCGTCCTTTGGTCGTTGCGGCGATCTTGACGCTGTTCGCGGTCGGTCCGGCGGCGCGCGCGGGTGAACCCGCCCCGGGCGACCGGCACTTGCTGTACGTGGCCGCCCCCGGCATCCGCGATTACCTGGAATTCGGCGGCGCCGGCATTCTCGTCTTCGACATGGACAACGGCCATGCCTTCGTCAAGCGCATTGAGACCGCCGCCAGCCGCGAGGCCAAACCGGACAACATGAAAGGCATCTGCGCCAGCGCCGTGACCAAGAAGCTCTACTTCACCACTCCTAAGAAACTCTACTGCCTGGACCTGCTCTCGGAACAGACCCTCTGGGAAATGGCCCTGCCACAGGGCTGCGACCGCATGTCGATCTTGCCCGACGGCAAGCTCCTCTATGTCCCCTCGTTCGAGCGGGACATCTGGAACGTGGTCGATGGCGCCTCCGGCGCTGTGGTGGCTACCATCGAGACCAAGAGCGGGGCCCACAACACCGTGGTCAGCCTCGACGGCTCGCGGATGTACCTGGCCGGACTCAAGTCGCCCCTGCTCGCCGTGACCGACACCAAGACTCATCGGGTCGTCCAACAAGTCGGCCCGTTCGCCGCGGCGATCCGACCATTCACGGTCAACGCGGCGCAGACGCGCTGCTATGTGAACGTCAACGGCCTTTTGGGATTCGAGATCGGTGACTTGACGACCGGCAAGAAGCTCCGGCGCGTCGAGGTCCAGGGGTACGCGACGGGGCCGGTGAAGCGGCACGGCTGCCCCAGCCACGGCATCGGCCTGACACCCGATGAGAAGGAAATCTGGATCGCCGACGCCCACAACCAACGCGTCCATATCTTCGACGCGACGCAGGACCCGCCCAAACAAGTCGCCAGCCTGCCGGTCCGCGAACAGCCCGGCTGGGTCACGTTTAGCCTCGACGGCCGGTACGCCTACCCCTCCACGGGCGAAGTGATCGAGGTGAAGACCAAGACGGTCGTGACCGCGTTAAAGGACGAGAAGGGCAACCCGGTTCATAGCGAGAAGATGGTCGAGATCGTCCTCAAGAACGGCGAGATCGTCGGCACCGGTGACCAGTTCGGCGTCGGTCGAGCCTTGCCGAAACCGAACTAGCACGAATCGTCCAGTGCCCGCTCACTTCCCTCAGATAACCGCCGTCGAGATGGTCCTGGTGATGTCGGACGGCAACGGGAAACCTGGACCGCGCCCCGGCGGAGTGAACCCGCGGCCATCTGCCGGTGCTGCAACAGATGCGGTCCCCCGAAGAGGTCAAAGCAAAAACAGCACCAGACTGTCGTTCGTTACGACGCCCCAAAATCGCTGTTTTCATTCAAGCGGCGGAGGCCATAATACGGTTAGGCCCCCGAGGTCGCACGCGGCAACTACTTCTCCGAAGGTTGTTTCGCCGCGCGCTGGGCGCGGAGCAATTCGACCTCGGCGTCCAGGCGGAAATACGTCGCACACATCAGGTCGATATCGCGCTGTGCCCCCCGGAGGTTTTTCCGGCTTACGTCGGCCTGCTTCTCGACGACGCGAGCGAACTCCACCTTCTCCTTGAGCAGAGCGAGTCGATCAGCGGCCGGGCTCTCGACCTCCAGCCGCGCGGCGATGACCCGCGCCGCGGTCTCAAAGACCTTGTCCACCGTCCCAACCGATTGGAGCCAGAAGATGTAGCGGCCGCGCAACTCCGACTGTGCCGCGTTGTACCGCTGCTTCAGGAGTTTCGTGAGGGCGTCGTCTTGGTCCTTCACGTCGAGCTTGCGGTCCGCTACGAAGAGCGGCCAGGTGGTTTCGTCCAGCCATGTCCGATCGGCGGTTTGTTCCGCGGAAATGCCCGCGGGCGCCAAAAGGGTAACAAACAAGGCGGCTGTGGCGACGGGGCGCATGACTGATTCCCTGAGTAGCCTCAGTTCGGAATACCCCAGAACCGCCGCTGGCGCTTCGGTCGTTGCCCCGGTGCCCTCGGGCTCGGCTCTGGTCTCTATTCGTCAGTCGCTCTCGCAAAGCTCTCTGCCAGTCTCAACGAACCAGACGCAGCGTTCCGTCCGGCATGACGACGTAGTCTTTTTTTCACGTCGATCATAAACCCGCGTACCCGCCGCAAAAACGAGCCTGAACGCCCCGTCGTCGATGGGCGGGTTGACCTGGCATGTGGTCGCTCTTGATTGCTCGACCTTCTGCGCATGGCGACCCGGCGCACGATTGAGTAGTCCCGCGATGGATCGACCCAGAACTCATCGGTCAGCTGGCCTTGTCCGCGTGGTGATGATGCAGGCCCGACCATTGACGTCGCCCCGCCTCGGCGTCACAACCAGATTCGATAGGTTCAGTGGCCCAGCCAAGGAATGCCCGCGAAAGTGGCTAAGTAGCGCCTTAAGGCCGGTCGTCGTCACCTCGTCGCTGTACGTGAGATTCTGTAATGTCGCGGAACCTTCTCCTCTCGTTCCCGGCGGGAAATAGAGCTGATTGAGTTTGCCGTCAAAGGCAGACACGTATTCATCGTCGGTCGGTTCGGCCGGCGCTATGGCGGACGACAACATCCCACCGCGGGGTTGGTAGCGTAGCTTGACCCCACTGAGGAGAAGTGTCGCCGTTTTTGTTGACAGCGTGTCCTGGAGTGGAAAGTCCGGCCCCCCTCCGCCGTATTGAAATGCCCTTTCGGCACGAATGCCGTTTCGCTCCAAGCCAATCGGACCCTCTCGCAGCGCTCTTTTCGCGCCTTCCAGGCGTGCCGAATCGCGTCGAGGTCTGCGGAACCAGCGGCTGGGGGCTGGGCCACGCAAAACGCCGACACGGCAAGAATGGCCAGCGTGGCGAGGGGCGTCGCTGCAGTCCGAACCCGGTACATTTCTGGCCTCCAGTCGCCGTTGCTTTTGGGCGGCTTCACGGAAGCGAATTTGGTGCCAGGCGATTTATCGCGAACGTGGACTGACGCCAATTCCCTTGCCGGCGCGCCATGGCGAGACTTCCGCACCAAGGGCCTAATGCTCGGCTAAGCTGCCGGGGCAGCCTCTAAGTACGTTAAAGCTCGGACAAACAGGATGGCGTCCCCGGTCAGCTTCAGCCGCTGTAAGCGGCAGTGGCTGGAAAAAACAGAATTCCCTGCAACCCGTTGACGCCTTTGGACCGTCGCCGGTACATTCAGTGGTCAGGGAAGTTACCGATGGGTATGTTGCACGTTCTCGTATTCCTCGTCGTCGGCCAGGACCGGCCCTCGCCCGAATGGACGCCGGTTCTGGATGCCCCGAAGACCCTCACCCACGAGCTGACGATTCCGCCTCCGGCATCTCCCGGCAAACGGATGGAGATCCGCGGAAAGGTGCTTAAGTCCGACGGCAAAACGCCGTTCCCGGGCGTGATCGTGTACTTCCATCACACCGACGGCGAGGGGATTTATCCCCGTCCCGCCGGCTCCCGGCCGACGGAATGGGTCTACTGGCATGGGAGCGTCCGCGGCTGGCTGAAGTCGGACAGCGAAGGCAACTACGTGCTCAAGTCGACGCGTCCCGCGCCGTATCCCACCGGCCGCACTCCGGCGCACATCCACGTCTACGGCTTGGCGCCGGGGTCGAGCGGAGGAGTCACGTTCCCGGGCATCGTGTTCGAAGGGGACCCCTTGCTCACGGAGCGCGATACCGGCATCCTTCGGCTGACGGAAGACGGGAATGGCGTGCTCCGGGGCCGATTCAACTTGGTCTGTCCTCGGTAAAGCCAAGGAGCGGGCGGGGCGAGCAGCATGAAGACGGGTGCGACGGGCTAAGCGAAACGCATGCTCGGACATGGCGCAGGTGGGGACGGCTCGTCCCGCGCTACTACCCGCGTCTACCCGAGGGTCGTCGT
>DATJGQ010000356.1:0-3900 GCA_035494815.1 Gemmataceae bacterium | reverse complement strand
GAACCATCCTGGCAGGACCAGCCGCAGCGGAAAGCCGTTCAGCATCGGCAGCGGTTTCCCGTTCATCTCGTACGCGACGAGCACCTCGCCGTCGTTCGCGTGGTCCAGCGCGAGCGACTTGACGAACGGTTGCACGGTCGGCATCGACTCGCGGTCGAGTCCCCCAAAGCTGACGTCCACCGCGCCGGCCTTGACGTTCGCCTTGGCGAGCAGGTCCTTCAGGCGGACGCCGGTCCATTTCGCGTTGCCAACAGCCCCATTGCCCCACTGGCCGCCGAACACCCGCGGCTCGAAGAAGCTGCGGGAGTTGCCGGAGCATTGGTTCACCGCGACCACCGACGCCGGCTCGAAGTTCTTGCGCAGCTCGTCAAGCGACAGCTCCAGCTCCCGGCCGACGTGCCCGCCCACCTTGAGGCGGAACGCGTTGGTGTCTACCGAGGTCGGAATGATCGCCAGGTGCCACCGGACGAAAAACGCCTCGTTCGGCGTCAGGTCTGTGCGGAAATACCGGAGCGGCGTCTCCAGTTGGGGCGGACGGTCGGTCAGGAGGATCAAGTCCGTCTTTTCGGGGAACCGCGCCAGTTCCAACCCCGGGGGCGCGGCCGGGCGGGTGGTATCGGCGGCTTCAGCCAGCGCCGAACGTCGCACGAAGGACGGGAGCAGCGAACCCGCGCCGGCCAGGGCTGCCAGACGTAAGAATGCGCGGCGGTCCAGGCCGCGGACGGAATCTCGGCTGGGTTTAGCTTCCGTGTTGCTCATTACAGCTCCGTACCCCCACGGCCGGCCCGCGCGTTCGCCGCAACCCGGCTTCGGAAGTCTAGCCGTAACCCGCAATCCGGTGCTACCCCCGGGCAACTGGTCCACCGGGCGCCTCGGCGCGTCAACTGTGGACGGAAATGACGGTTTCGTTCGAAAGCCGATCAGTGATCTTATCCCGTCCTGACCCGGCGAAGAACAGGTCCTGGCCCGTGCTGCCGGTGAGCAGGTCCGACGTGACCGAGGCGATGAAGACGTCGCTCGCGTTCAGCTTGTATGACCCGTTCTTACCGCCGCCGTTGAGGACGTGACTGACGCGGGACGAGTACGCGAGATCCGTGCGGACCCATTCCAATCGCACGGCGGACAGCGCGCCCAGGTTCGTGTCATAGTTCGTTCTGCCGCCGATCAGGATGTCGTCGCCCGCGCCGCCGTTGAGCGAGTCGTTGCCCCGGCCGCCGATGAGCAAGTCGCGCCCGGCGCCGCCTTGAATGACGTCGTTGCCGCTGCCGCCCCGGCTGATGTCGTTACCGTCGTCGCCATACAGGAAGGCGGCGTTGCTGAGGGCGGAATCCACGGTGATCGTGTCGTCACCCGCCTGGCCGCGGACGTAGATGCCGCCGGTTAAGCTGAAGGTGCCCAACGTGACGCCGTTGATCAGCACCCGCGCCTTGCCCGCGACGCCGGGGTATTGGATCGCGATGTTGTCGTTCGACGCGGAGCCGGAGACGAACAGCGCGGTCTTCGCGGAATTCGCTGGATCCTTGCCCACCCCGGCGCCGGTCGCGAGCGTGACGCTCACGGTCGCGGTGGCAACCCCGCCCTTCCCGTCGGCGACCTGGTACGTGAAGCTGTCCTTGCCGGCGAAGACCGTGCGCGGCGTGTACGTCATCACGCCGCCGGTGCCGATCACCGCCGAACCGTACGTCGGCCCGGCGGTGATGCCGGTGACCGAGAGCGCGTCGCCGTCGGGGTCGGAATCGTTCGCCAGGACTTTGACCGTGACCGGCACGGTCGGCTTGGTGGTGGCGGCGTCGTTCTGGGCCACAGGCGGACGATTCGGGGCCGGCGGCGGGGGCGGGGTCGTGTTCAGCAGGATGCTCAGATAGCCGCGCGTCCCGCTGCTGGACTGATCGGTGCCGACCATTGCCATGTCGGCCCTGCCGTCGGCGTTGAGGTCGCCCACCGCGATCGAGCCCGCTCCCACGGCAATCAAAGGGGTCGGTGACAGCGTAAACTGACCCGTGCCGTTCCCGATCAACACCCTGACCTCGTTCCCGCCGAGCGTCGCCGCCAAGTCCGGGATTCGGTCACCATCGAAATCTCCGATCGCCACCGCGTTCACGTACCACGGCATCGCATAGTTGGTGGGGGCGCCGAAGTTTCCCTTGCCGTCGCCCAGGAGAACGCTCACGTTCATCCCGTCGTAATTGGACCCGACGACGTCCAAGTTCCCGTCGCGATTGAAGTCGCCGACCGCCAGGGTGCCGGCGCCCTTGATGGAGAAGTTCCGTGCCGCGGCGAACTTCCCCGTGCCGTCGCCGAGCAGCACGCTGACGGTATTGCTGCCGGTGTTTCCCACGATCAGATCCTGTCGCCCGTCCCTGTTGAAATCCCCGGTTTCGACCGCAGACGGAAGCGTGCCAACGGCGTACGACGTGGGCGCGCCGAACCGCCCGGTGCCGTCGCCGATGAGAACGCTGATGATCTTGCCACCATACCGGTCCCGGTCCGCGACGGCCAAGTCCTGCTTCCCGTCGGCATTGAAGTCGCCGACCGTGACGTGAAACGCGTCGGGACCGGCCTGGTATTCGACGGGGCTCGAGAAATAGCCCGTTCCGTAGCCCAGCATGACGCTCACGGTCGTATGGGCGGCGTAGTTCGCCGTCACCAGGTCCTGTTTTCCATCGTTGTTGAAGTCACCGACCGCCACGCCGTGGGGATTGTTCCCAGCCCTGACGCTGACCGGCGTCGAAAACTTTCCCGTCCCGTCCCCGAACAACACGGTCACGCTGCCGCCCGTGTCGGCATAGTTTGGCGAGACGATGTCTGGCTTGCCGTCGCTATTGAAGTCGCCGACCGCCACCTCGCCCGGATAGTCCTGAATCGGGGTAAACGTCGTCGGAGCGAAGCTGACGGACGACGCGGACAGCAGAGACCTGCGCTCCAGCAGCTCCGGCAGGAGCGGCTGACACATCGCCGTGGACATGGTGCGAAGGGAGCTTATCGACCGGATACCAGAACCGCGGATCGTTGCTGAGCTGCGCGGGTGCATAGTCCTTCCCACAAAATGAAGGTGACTTGTATTGGTGGCTTGGGGAACGCGGTACGACGGAGTTAAATGCTCAAAACCCCCCGAAGGGTGAGACGCCAGCGAGTATACCGCACGAGTGCACGCGTTCAAAAACGATTCCACGCGGCGACAACAGCCGCATCATTCTGAAAGGAACTGCTTCCGTGGCTCACCGGTCCAGTCGCACCGCCATAAAAGGGCCGGCCGTGCTTGCCATCGGCATGACCGGCCGGCACAGCCGGCACTACGGAGGCCTCGGGCTGGCAACCTGTCGATAGACGGTGTTCAAGTCCGTGGGAGAGGCTCCTTATTCCGCCAGCGCCGCTTCTTCCGCGCTCGCGCCTTCCGGCGAGTCCCCGCCTCCGCTGTCCCCGCCTCGCTCTTTGATCTCCACGCTCTTCCCGTTCGCCGCGCTCTTGTAGATCGCGTCTACGATCTGCATCAATGCCAGGCCGATGTCGGGGCCGATGAGCGGAGTTTCCCGGCCGAGGACACACTCGCGGAAGTGGCGCATCATCGCGGGGTAGCCAGTCAGCTTGGGGAGCTTCATCAGCGTGGCCTTGGCCTCGCCGGTGGCGGAGAAGTTGCGGTAGAGGACGGGGCCCTGGCGGGTGTAGACGTCCACCGCGCCCTCGTCACCGTGCAGGCGGCAGACGGTGCCGTTCTGCTGCGGCGGCTGGTTGATCGCCCACGCGGCGGAGAGTTCGAGCGTCTTTCCGCCCTCGAAGCGGACGAGCGCGAAGAACGTGTCCTCGACGTCCGCCGGCGCGTGCGGCGAGCGCTCCGCCTTGTAGCGGTCGCTGGTCGCGGCGAAGACGCTCACCGCACGAGGGGAGCCCATCAGTTCGCGG
>DATJGQ010000355.1:0-6163 GCA_035494815.1 Gemmataceae bacterium | reverse complement strand
CGTTGGGGCTGATCCCGCTGTACGGCGGCACCAGCTTCCGCGTCTGGTACGCCGGGCCGGCCGGGTTGCGGTCCCGCCCGCTCACCTTCCAGTCGCCCGGTCCCCACCCCTTGCCGGTGAACCCGACGTGGTACCCGGCCTTCTCCAGCAGGTCGGGGTAGGCCGCGTATTTGGCCGGGAACTCGCTGGCGTGGGTGCCTGCCTGCTCCAGCATCCACGGGTGCCGGCCGGTGAGCAGGGCGGCCCGCGACGGGCTGCACCCCGGGGACGCGGCGCACCCGTTGGCGAACAGCACGCCCTCCCGGGCCACCCGGTCGAACGCCGGAGTGCGCACGGCCTTGTACCCGGCCGCGGAGGTGTGCGGGAACGACTGGTCGTCGGCGACGACGAGCAGGACGTTCGGCCGCTTCGGCTCCGCGGCCCCGGTCAGGGGCGCCAGGATCGTCGTGGCCACGACCATCAGGGCGGGGATCGAACCGTGCCTCATGGGTGAGTTCCTCTGTCGACCGGGATTTCCCAGATGAGAGTTGACTTCGCCGTCCACGGGCTCGTCCGGCTCTCGGGAACACCTATTGGCGTCGGCCCGAATGCCCGTGTCCAGAAGATAATCGGAGCCATCGGGGCATCCGGCCCGCCGGATGTGCAACGCGTTCGAAACAGTGCCTGGACCGGCGGGTCGGTTCGGTCGGGCAACTCGGCCGGCGGGTGGCCGCCTGGGAGGTCGACCGGAACGAGCGGCAGGTGGGGGTCAAATGGCGGTTCATGACCGCCGACGCCCGGATCAAGCTGCATCAGCTATACCCATCACCTCAATGTGGTGTACCAACCGGGGCCACGTAGCTCGTTTGCGTCCACGGCGCCCTGGTGCGGTCGGTAAGGCTCCTCGACCGATCCCGTGCCGCGCAAGACTTCCGAGATCGAAACGGCTCGCCGCTCGGCGTGACTCCGATACGCGGCTTCGACGACCGCAAACGTCTGGAGGTAGTTTCGGCCGCCGGTCTCGAACGCCCCGCCCGTGCGGAGACACGCGACGAAGTGGTGCTGGGCGGCGCGGACGCTGTCGCCGCGGTACCCCTCCCGCACCTGGTTTTCCCAGACCCGCTCGCGCCCGTTGAAAACGTCGCCGGTGGCGGAGACGTGCAGCGAACCGGCGTCGCCTTCAAACCCCGCCTCGCCAAGGGCCGGCCCGTCCGGTTCGGGGTCGAGGAACCGATGCCCGTCGATCGTCCCGAGAAGTCCGCCCGTGTGAGTTGCAATCAGCAAGGCTTGGTCCTCGGCGACAATGACCGGATTGACGCGGCGTGCTTGCGCGTACACAGAGGCGATGTCGCCGAACAGAAAGCGGGCGGTGTCGACGTGGTGAACGAGCAGCTCGTCGATCAGAAACCGCGAGAGGCCCCGAAAGTACGCCTGATTCGGATACGGCTCGGGGCCGACGCCGTCGCGCCGGCGGGTGCGAAACCAATAGCCGATCGGTTGGCCGATGTCGCCCCGATCGATCATCCGTTTCACAGCGCGATACCAAGGCTGCCATCGCCAGTTCTCATGGATCATCAGCGGGATCCCGGCCGCTTCCGCTTCTTCGACGATGGCCACGGCATCCGCCCAGTTTGGCGCCATCGGCTTCTGGCAAATCGTTGGCAGATGGGCGTTGGCCGCCAGTCGCACCAGCGGTAGATGGGATTCTGGACGCGTGGCGATGTCAAGAAAGTCGAGCTGTTCCCTGGCCAGCATTTCCTCGGCGGAGGAGTACACGCGCTGCGCACAGTCTTTCGCGCGTGCCAGGTCGGCGTCGCACGCCGCGACGATCTCCACGCCCGGCACGCGCGTCCATGACTCGAGTTGGATCCGCCCGAAGTACCCGCAGCCAATGATCGCGCCCCGGAGCGTGCCACCCTCGTTCATTGACTCTTCCCCCGGGCCGCGATCGACCACACGGCCTCGATGATGTCGTCCCGTAGGCAATAGATGCGGTCGTAGAGATTCACCGTCGGGTCGCAATGGGGAACGACGAACTCCAGGCGGTCGCCGAGTTCGACGGCCGCCGACGCCTGCCGGACATCCAGCTTGCCGTGCTCGTCCCCGCCCCAGGAGTATACGACACCGTGGATGCCCGTAGCCTCGGGTACGATCGGGCGGTCGGTGGAGAACGCCTTGGTGCCCCCGTCGATGATCGCCAGCGTCGCCGTCGGCTTGCTCACGACCGTCGTCAGCACGGTGAGCGCGGTTTGGAAATCCCGGTACGGCCCGCCGTCCCGCCCGCCGATGCCCCGATAATCGAGGTCCATGAAAATGAAGCTGCCGGGCTGCAATTCGGTGACGCCGTCGATGGCCGTGTCGATGTCGTATGTACCCGTCGAACCGCCGGTCAATAGCGGGCACTCGATGCCGTGGCGCGACAACAGCCGCTTCGTTTCGACGGCCGGTGCAAGGGCTTCGGTTGATACGGCGCGCCGTTGGTCGTAGCCGACGGTGTGCGACGCAAAGCCGGCATACGCCTGGAGGCCGGCCAGCTTCAGGCCCTTGAGTGACGCGACCAGGCGGGCGAGGGCGAGGGCCGGTTGGCCGGGCAACGCACCACCTTTTCGCCCCACGTGCAGGTCGATCACGACGTTCAGGACCGCGTCTGCCGCCGTAGCGGCGGCATCGAGGGCGCGGACGTTCTCCGCGTGGTCGACCAGGAACAGCGCGTCGTTCTGCTTCTGCGCGAGGGCGACGGCCCGCTCGAGAGCGTGCCGACTGACGACGGGCGTCGTGACCAGCAGGCCTGTGACGCCGTGGTCGGCGAACACTTCGGCCTCGCTGACCTTCGCGGCACATGCGCCCGCGGCCCCCGCGCGGATCAGGGTTTTGGCAATTTCCGGGCACTTATGGGTCTTGCCGTGCGGACGAAGGGCCAGACCGCGCTCCCGGCAGTGCCGGGCCATTGCCGCGACGTTGGCTTCGAAGGCATCCAGGTCCAGCAACAGCGCGGGCGTCGGCAGGTCGTGCCGCGTCAATCGGCCACGGAGATCGCCCGTGGCGAGCATCCGCTCGACATCGGCGTACGAGTAACTGCTCATCGGTCCCCTGGGAGCGACAGGAGCCGAGCAGGGTTCGTCTTCATCATCAGCCGCACCTTCTCGGGCGAAAACCCACTAGCGACCAACCGCTCCGCGTAGAGCCGAAGCCCATCGACCGGGGCCGGCGTGTCCGGCTGCCCGAGGTCGGTCGCCAGTACGGTCGCGTGCGCGCCGACCGCCTCGATGGCGCGCTCGATCGTCTCGAACGAAACATGCCCGCAGCGGTGCGTGGTCGAGACGAAGCAGCGCTCGAACAGGACGCCGCCGCCAGCCGCCAGACGCTGTTGTAGTTCCAGCGGGTAATACGTGGCCCCCCATTCAGGGTGCGTGACCAGGATCTTCTGCACCCCCGCGGAACGGGCGTGGGCGATGAGCACGCCGGCCTCCTCAGGACTCACGTGGCCGGTCCCGAGGATGCAACCGGCCTCTGCCACGCAGCGGACGATGTCCTCGACAACCGGCAGAAGTTGGCCGTCGGCGTCGAGGATGGACAGCCCGCCGGGTTGGCCGTGGTGCCGCCGGTGGTTGCGCGCCGAGCGAGTCGGCATCCAGATCTGCTTGGCCCCCAGCGCAAGCGCCAGCCGTACGGCGGCTGGGTTGAACCCGCCGACCGTCTCGTTCAGCACCAGCCCGCCAAAGACGTGAATCCTCGGCACCACCTTGGAAACCAGATAGGCTCGCTCGACCGTGGAACTTTGGTGCGATTTGATAAGGATGGCGCCCATACCGGCCCGGGCTGCCGCGCGAGCCAGGTCGATGTCGTCAAACCGCCGAGGGTCGACGTCCGGGGCGCTGTGGACGTGGACGTCAACCGCGCCCTCCAGGTAGTCCGGCAAGCCGGTCATAGAAGCCCCCCTCACATCCGCGCTCCGTCGGTCACGCAGCCGGCTCGGCGGAATTCTCCGGGCTAACGAACCAGCCGGCAACCGCGGCGATCACTGCTGCCGCGGCCACGGCCGCCATCGGCAGTGAAAACGATGCAGTCTGCTGCGTCACTTTGCCGACCGCCCACATGGCCAGCGCACCGACCAGCGAGCCGGAACCGCCGAGCAGTCCCGCCGCAGTCGAGACCTGGGTCCGCGAGACTTCTTGGGCCATCGTCAAGTAACTGGCGATCCACAGGCCCATCCCGAAGTTGATCAAGACCAATGCCGTCACGACCTCGGTCGTGCTCGCGAGAAACGACACGACGGCCGAGAGCGCGACGAGCGCCGTCGCCGCCAGGAATACGGCTCGCCGAGCGCCTCTCACCGGCCAGCCGGTTTTCGTCAGACCGAGCACCGCCGCGCCGCAGGTCAGGTAACCCAAATCCAGTCCGATAAAAATGGCCGTTAGCACCCACCCTAGCTCCTGTGTGGTGGTCAGGCCGCGTTCCTGTTTCAGATAGGTCGGCAGCCAGTTAAGATTGAAATACAAGCACGGGTTAATCAACACCGCTACCACCCATACCGTCCAGAACCGTCGCGTGCGGAGGAGGCCCGCCACGGCCGCCAGAGGGCGACGGTTTGCATCATCTCGGCCGGCTGCCGGGTCCGTCCACACGTCCGACAACTCGGCACGGCCTGTAAACGCCAGCCAGCCTGCCAGCCACACGAGCCCCATCATCCCGACGATTACGAAGGCCCAACGCCAGCCGTAGAATCCGGCCAGGCCGAGGATCAGCCCGGGTGCGATCAAGGCGCCGACGCTGGTGCCGCTCGTAAAGATGCCGTTGCCCAGCGCGCGCTCCTCGGGGGGCAGGGCGCGGGAAATGATCCGAAGCGCCGCCGGCCAATTGGGCGATTCCGTCACACCGAGCAACAACCGGCAGGCCAAGAGCCCCAGAAAGCCCCCGGCAAGCCCCGTCATGGCCGACACCGTGGACCACGCGAGGACGGCCAGGGCGAACGCCCAGCGCAAGTGAGACCGGTCGAGGAGCAAGCCGACCGCGAAGTGTGCAAACGTGTAAGTATAATAAAAGCCGGAGAACAGCCAGCCCAGCGCTTCGTTGTCGAAGTGCATCTCGTCCTGGAGGGTGGGCGCGAGAATGCTCAGCGTCTGGCGGTCCAGGTAGTTCAGCGTCGTCGCCAGGAACAGCAGCAGGCACAGGCCCCACTTGCCCCAAAACGATCGCGCGGCCGTTCCCATCTGATACCTCGCGTCATCCCGGCAAGACTGGCGTATCGAAACCTCCGGTCGGCATCATCAATCGATATCGGCCCGTGGTGGTTCACTTGTTCTTCTTGATGAACAAGACAGCGTCCCCGTCAAAGGGTGCCGTGAAAGTCCTGTTGCCGGCCGCAGTCGTGAACGCCCCGGTGGCCGCGACCGCACCCGCGGTCGGGTCGAACCATTCGAACGCGTAAGTTCCGCCGGCCATCGTGACCGTGAAGGACCTGGCCGCACCCGTGCCATAAACGAGATACTCACTCCCGGGATTGGCGAGACAATACCCGGTGGAGGAGAGGTCGTTTTGCGGCGTGACTGCGGTAAGGTCTAGCTTCTGTGCATACGTCCGCGCGCGTCCCATCGCCAGGCGGAGAGTTTCCCAGTACGGGTCGGGACGGGTGCCGAAGTAGTCCTCGCGCGGACTCGTGCCGATCGGGCTGTTGCGGCCATTATTGGCGCCGGCGATCTTTGCCAGGTACGGGTCCATAAAGAGCGTCTGGTTACCACGCAGAAGGTTCTTCCAAACCCAGGCCTGCTGCCCAACGGGCCCGTCCTTCTTCAGTGCCGTCCAGCCATAGCCGTGATCGGTATCGACGATCATCACCTTTCGGCCGTCGGCGGTGTGCGGGTCTTTAATGTAGCCGTCGCTGCACTGGGGCGAAATCCAGTCGGCGGGACTGGCAAAAAGGGCCGCGTTCGAGCCTCCTTTGTGTTGGAACGTCATGCCGACCGGGTGCTGCTTCGGCTTTGATCTCTCGTAGCGGTGGATGAAGTCAATCATGTGGTATTGCCATTGGGTCGAGTTCTCGCCGCCTTCGTTTGCGATTTCATAGAGCACATTGTCGAGGTCGTTGATGGAATCGATGACTTTCCGGACGTATTCCTCCTGCTTCGCCGTGACCGCCGGGATTCGCAGTGTGTTGGCGTCGTCTCCAGGGCCGGCGTCAATTCCG
>DATJGQ010000354.1:0-3047 GCA_035494815.1 Gemmataceae bacterium | reverse complement strand
AACTCTGGCCCGAGCCAGAGATCGCCAGGCGGTTTGCAATTCTCGATATTGACTTGCCTACTGCCGCCTGACCCTGTCTTTCTATCGCCGAGCGTCGGCGGCCGAATGCCGGCACAGAGTCGCCTCGGCCGGCGCGTGGGCCGCACCCCGGGCGGGTGTTATGTGCGCCGGGCGCGTTTTGCACCATTTCAATGAAGCCGGAACCCGATCGCGTCCTTCCTCGGCTCCGCCAAGGGTTCGGCGAACCGACTCGGTAGCAATCACTTCGTCGCCGCCAATTCGCATGGCACCCTCCGACGCCTCTTGTGTTACCATGCGGACAATTCAGGACCAACGTCCG
Source organism: Gemmataceae bacterium (assembly GCA_035494815.1). Classification (GTDB taxonomy): domain Bacteria; phylum Planctomycetota; class Planctomycetia; order Gemmatales; family Gemmataceae; genus DATJGQ01. Next base: position 2,707 of record DATJGQ010000354.1, on the reverse strand, counting down.
GACGACGAGGTGCGACGGTGACCGATCGAATTGCTCCCTCCCACGTCGAGCACCATTTCGGAGAATTCAATCGGGGACTCTCAGGCGAAGTCATGGGCCGGCGCCGCGGCCGGCGGCTGCGGGTGCTGTTGCTCCTAGCGCCGCTGCTGGGGATCGCGTCGTTCGTCGAACCGGCCGCGGCGCAGACCGAGACCAAGCCGCCGGTCACGTATCCGGACCTGCCGAGCGAGATCCCGTCGAAGTTCGAACCGACCAACGCCGGCTTCGACCACGTCCGGCGCGAAGTGATGGTCCCCATGCGGGACGGCGTGAAGCTGCATACCGTCATCCTCGTTCCCAAAGGCGCGAAGTCGGCGCCGATCCTCCTCACCCGCACGCCCTACGACGCCGACAAGCTCACCGGCCACGCCGACAGCGCCCACCTCGGGCCGACCCTGAACGGCTACGACAACGCCCTGGACGTGATCCTCGAGGGCGGTTACGTGCGCGTCGTGCAGGACATCCGCGGGAAGCACGGGTCGGAGGGCGACTACGTGGTCAACCGCCCGTTGCGCGGCCCGCTCAATCCGACGCCCGTCGATCACGCGACCGACACCTACGACACGGTCGACTGGCTGGTGAAGAACGTCCCGGAGAGTAACGGCAGGGTCGGCATCCTGGGCATCTCGTACGACGGGTTTCTGCCCCTGATGGCGCTCGTCGACCCGCACCCGGCCCTCAAGGTCTCCGTGCCGATGAACCCGATGGTGGACGGCTGGATGGGCGACGACTGGTTCCACTACGGCGCGTTCCGCCAGTTCAACATGAGCTACATCTACAACCAGGTCGCCACCCGGAAGTCGGACGTCAAGTGGTACACGACCCACCGCGACGACTACGACACGTACATGCAGGCCGGTTCGGCCGGCGAGCTGGGCCGCCGGCGAGGCCTCGAACAGATCGGCTTTTGGAAGAAGCTCCTCGACCACCCTGCGTACGACACTTTCTGGCGCGAGCAGGCGGTGGACAAGCTGTTGGCCGCACGACCGCTGACCGTGCCGGTCATGTTGGTCCACAGCCTCTGGGATCAGGAGGATATCTACGGCGCGCCGGCCGTCTACAAGGCGATCAAGCCGAAGGACACGGGCAACGACAAGGTGTTCCTGGTCATCGGCCCGTGGCACCACGGCCAGGAGATCGGCGACGGTAGCGCACTCGGCCCGGTGAAGTTCGGCAGCGACACGGCCCGCTACTTTCGCCGGAACGTCCTTCGCCCGTTCCTCGACCGGTATCTGAAAGACGGGGCGCCGACGACAAACGTCGCGCCGGTGACCGCGTTCGAGACCGGGACGAACGTCTGGCGTCGGCTGCCGGCCTGGCCGCCGAAAACGGAGGGCGACAAACCCATCCGCGCGACGCCGCTCTACCTTCGCGCCGGCTTGAAGCTCAACTTCGCGGCTCCGGCGGCCGGCGAGACGGAGTTCGAGGAGTACATCTCCGATCCTGCCAAGCCCGTGCCGTTTCGCGCCCGACCGATACAGCCGATGGGCTACGGTGAAGGCAACACCTGGTCGCAGTGGCTGGTCGACGACCAGCGCGAGGCCTCCGGGCGGCCGGACGTCTTGGCGTTCGTCTCCGACACGCTGACCACGCCGCTGAAGATCATCGGCCAGCCGGTCGCCAATCTCGTCGCGTCCACGTCCGGCACCGACGCCGACTGGGTCGTCAAGCTCATCGACGTCTACCCCGACGAGGTCGGCGGCGATCCGAATATGGGCGGCTACCAGCTGATGATCGCGGCCGACATCTTCCGGGGTCGCTATCGGGAAGGGTTCGAGACGGCCAAGCCGGTCGCCGCGGACAAGCCGCTCCTGTACCGGTTCGCCCTGCCGACGGCGAACCACGTCTTCCTGCCGGGCCACCGGATCATGGTGCAGGTGCAGTCGAGCTGGTTCCCGCTGTATGACCGCAACCCACAGACGTTCGTGCCCAGTATCTTCTGGGCCAAACCGGGAGATTACCGGAAGGCGACGCAGCGGGTCGTTCACGCCGCCGGCCACAACAGTTTTGTCGAGTTACCGCTTGTGGCGTCCCCCTAGCCGCGGCGCCGGAATCGTGTGTAATGAGGGCAAGCACTTTGTGCGTACGCACTCATCGAAATCAGGTAGCCTGCGAGGACCAGTGACCATGCGTCTGTTCAACCGTTCGGGCTGGCACAGATGGGGTTTGTTGTCCGCCATTGCCGGCGTCCTGCCGTCCGGCCCGTTGTCCGGTCAAGCCGCCGACGCGCCGCCGGCCAAGCCCAAGGTCGAACTCACCGACCAGAACTATGCCGCCTGGCGGAAGCACATCCTGCCCGACACCGGCGAAATGGCCTGGCAGCAAATCCCCTGGGCGGTCACGTTCAAGGACGGCATCGTCTCGGCCGACGCGGCCGGCAAACCCCTGCTGCTCTGGACGATGAACGGCCACCCGCTCGGATGTACCTGAAACAACGGGGTGACGGGCCGTCGGTCCGTCTGGTCGGATCCTCGCGTGATCCAAATCGCAAAGAAGTTCGTTCCCGCCGCCGACGAGGTCTGGCGGCTGCAACAGGGCACCGATCCGGAGTGCGTCTTCTTCCAAGAAATGGCCGAGCACGGCCACTACGGCGGCCGCCCCGGCACAACCCGCCAAGGCATCTACGTCTGCTCGCCCGACGGCACGTTCCTGGCGTCGATCAATTCCA
>DATJGQ010000353.1:0-8406 GCA_035494815.1 Gemmataceae bacterium | reverse complement strand
CTCGTCGCGGCTAAACGGGATTAGTATTTCGCCACTTCGCCACTCGGCCCGCCGCGGACGGGCTTGAGCGCCGTCGCCGCCCCGTCGAGCATCATCCGCAGTTCGCTGCCGATCGCGATGAACTGCCAGCCCTCCTCGATCCGGGCCACCGCCTCGGCGCCGCTGAAGCAGTGCACGCCCGCGGCGACCTTGTACTTCCGGCACGTTTCGAGGATCGTCTTCATCGCCGCGGTCGTCGCCGGGCCGGACGGCGGCTCGCCCTTCGGCCCGCGCATGCTCGCCGCGAGGTCGTTCGGTCCGACAAAGATCGCGTCGATCCCCGGCACCGAGAAGATCTCGTCGGCCCGATTCACCGCGTCGATATGCTCACACTGCAACACGCACAACAGTTCGTCGTCCGCCTTGGCGAAGTAGTCGGCCGAGGTCGTCGCGAAATTGAGCGCGTGCACGCTGCCGCCGACCGACCGCGTCCCCCGCGGCGGATACAGGCACGCGCTCACCGCCGCCTCCGCCTCCTCCCGGCTGTTGACCATCGGGACGACGATGCCCATCGCGCCGTTGTCGAGCACCCGCTTGATATGGTCATGGCGGTTACTCGGCACCCTCGCCAGCGGCACGCAGCCGGCGTCGGCGATCGACGCGAACATGTGCGTCGCCGTCTCGATCCCACAGAGCGTGTGCTCGATGTCCACCGTCAGCCAGGCGAACCCGGCGCGGGCCAGGAACCGGCTGGCGGTGATGCTGCCCAGCGACAGCCAGGTGCCGACGCTCGGTTTGCCCGCGCGGAGGTCGCGCTTGACGGGGTTCGGACGCATGGCCGACTCCTTCAACGATGAATGACTTCCGTAGGTATACCGGCCCATGTCGGTCGCGGCGAAGTGAATCTGTCGCCAAGACTGTCGACTCGAGCCGTACGCCGAAAAGACGTCGTCACGCGTCCCGGTCGTACGCGATTCGCAGCCACTTCTTGACTTCCGCGTCGATCTCTTCCAGCGACGAGATCGGGATGCGGTGCGTGATCCGGTCCTTTTTCTTGAACCCGCCGGTGTCGATGAGCCGGCCGGTCGCCTTGGTGTCGCCGAGCGCGTAGCCGAAGTCGATCCGCGTGTTCGTCGCCGGCTTGACCTGCGCGAAGACATGGTTGCGGTAGAGCGGCACGATCGTCGCGCACGGGCAGACCTTCACGTCGGGGCCGAGCGAACGGCCCAACTGAACTAGCGCGTCGTGGATCGGCCGCAGCGCCGCCTTGATGCCGCTGTACATCGCGTCGACATACTGCGGGGCCTTCGCGAGGTAGACGTCGGGGTCGGTGTCGTCGTCGGCGCCGAGCGCCTGTTCCGCGATCCAGAAGGCGGTCGTCGTGCCGAGGCCGTGCTCCTGTTTGAGCCACTCGCCGAGTTCCGTCTTGTCGGTCGAGCCGTGCTTCTTGGCAATCGCGACCCACTGCTTGGAATTCTTGCCGGTCTGGGTGTGCAGGTTGCGGAGAATCGCCTGGCCGTAGGCGATGCTCGGGTGGACGCTGTACAGGTTGGCGGGGGCCGGCTTGCGCGGCATGGGGAGGCCTCTCCAAAAGTCGAGCACGAAGGGAGAGTTCTTCCATACCCGATGCCGTTGCGACACGCAATCATCATTCTGGGCGTCGGGCCGCCGGCAACGGCTTGCGGACTTGCCGCGGGATTCCTAGCATCAGTCGCAGCATCCCGGGCGCCCAGCCGGTCCGCGGCGAGCGCCCATTCGCTCCCGCCTGCCGCGCCGAGGTCTCGTCATGTGCTACCGCGCCCGAATTCTGCAGAAGCGTCGCCCGATCACGGCCCACTGGTTCGTCGCCGCCGCCTGTACGGCGTTGCTGGCCCCGGCCGCCCGAGCACAAATCACGAACTCGACTTGGACCGGCGTGTCCGGCAACTGGTCAAATCCTGCCCTGTGGTCCACCAACCCGTTTTATCCGCAAGACGGCAATCCACCGGGGACCACGTATGTCGCCGTCGTCGATGCCCCGACGTCCAATGTGCTGACCGTCGATCGGCCGATCAGCGTCTCCCGCATGACTTGGCGGAATGGCACGATCGCCGGTCCCGGCCCGCTGACGGCGGCAAACGGCGCTAACATCTTTGGCGGAACACTGGCCGGGCCGCTGATCGTCGGCGTCGGACCCACGACACAGGTTTCCGGCAGTGCCGTCCCATTCGTCATCACGTCCGCGGGCAGTCTGACCGGCACCGCTGACGTGTCGTTTACCGGCAGCGGCGCCGGAACGGCGACCATCAACGGACCCTACAATGTGTCGGGCAGGACTCTCCTCGGAACGATCCCCGGCGTCTTCTTTAACGCGCCCGCGACGATGGGCTCGCTCACCGTCGGCGAACTCGTCGGAGGCACCGCGGATATCAACGTCGCCGGAACATTGAATTGGGTCGGCGGTGAAATCCGCGGCACCGGTCGTGTCGTCGCTCAGGGCTCGGCCATGATCCACTGGAACTCAGCCGACTATCCGCGGCTGCAACTAACCGGGCGAACCATAAGCCTACCCGGCGCCGCAAATCTGCTTTCTGACCCGGTCGGAAATATCTCCCTGCTGATGGGCGGCGGCGCTGTTGTGTCGGTCGAATCGGGAGCGAGTCTCGACATTGCGGGGGGCGCGGCATTCACGAACAGCGGTGGCGGCGGGACGATCTCCAATGCCGGCATAATTCGGAAGGCCGGATCGGGCACGGCTGGAAGTACGATGTCGATTGGCAGCGGTCTAACGTTGGACAATCGGGGGCTGTTAACCATTCAGACGGGACCGCTCCTTATCAACGGCGCGCTCAAAGGGACCGGGACCATCTCGGGGCCGGTGGCGATCGGCAGCGGCGGCGTTCTCGCGCCGGGGGCCAGTCCCGGCACTCTGCACATCACCGGCCCGGTGACGATGTCCGGCGGCGCGAAACTGCAATTGGAGCTGGGCGGGCCGATGCCCAGCGTGGGGTATGACCAACTCGACCTGACTGGCGGCGGCTCGATCGCGCTCAACGGCTCGGCGCTGGAGACGCTGCTCGGGTATGCGCCCTCTCAGACGGAACCGCTGACCGTGATACTCGGCGGACCCGTGAGCGGAACGTTCGCGGGCCTGCCGAACGGCACAGAGTTCTTCGTCGGCCGGTTTAACGCAACGGATTTTGTGGGGACGATCACGTACGCATCGACCTCGGTCGTGCTCAGCAACATTCACGCCGTGCCCGAGCCGGCGGCGTGGCTGCTCGCCGGAGGGGCGGCACTCGCGTGGGCGTGGCGGGGGCGCTGCGCGAAACCTTAGGTTCTCTTGACCCCCAGCTCCTGACACTCCTGCCAGATCGGGCCGTACGCGTCCTTGTCAAACGGCGGGCAGCCGGTCGGATATTGACCGAGCGCGTTGTGCTTCGCCCGCATGAGCGCGGTGCAGTAGCTGAACGTCCGACAGACGCGCTTGCGGTCGAGGCGGCCGTGGTCCTGCAACTGCTTGACAAAGTCCGGTTGCGCGAGCGTCGCGCGGCCGACGCCGACGAAGGTGCAGCGGTCGTCGCGCAAGTTCGCGGCGGCCGCCTGTGGCAGAAACTCCTGCAAGAAACTATAGCCGCTGCCGACGACCGGCAGGCCGGGGTTCGCCCGGTGGATCGACTCGGCAAGGCGGAAATGCCGGTTCACGCCGACGAGCGGATGTTCCGGCGTCTCGTACCCGTCCGGCGGCGGGTACTCGAACGGTCGGACGATGTGCGGCGACGCGTACGGGTTACCCATGCTCACGTTCAAGAGCGTCACGCCGACTTGTCGCAGTTCGCCGATCAACTTCATCGGTTCAGTGAGATCGGGGGTATGCGGGTCGTCGAGGCACATGCCCCAGCCGTCGGCGAGCGGCCGCGGGTGCTCGCACGGCACGCCGACTTTGTCCGGGCCGGACCGATAGGGCAGCCCGTCAAAGACGTTCAGCCGCGTCGCGACGATCAGGCCGGGGACGGCGGTGCGAATGGCCGTGACGATGTCGCGTGTCAGCCGCGTGCGGTTGGCGAAGTCGCCGCCGAACGGGCCGGGCCGGGTGCGGGCGCCGAGCAGTTCGTTGAGCAGGTAGCGGTGACACTGCTTCAAATCGACGAACTGGAACCCGGCTCGCCGGGCGAGTTTCGCCGCCGTGACGAAGTGATCGACCAGCCGCTTGAGGTAGTCGTCGTCGAGCAGCGGATAGTCGGGGCCGACGGTGCGGCCGGTCGCGCGGTCGGCGACGGTCCGCGGGTCGAGGGCGGCGTCGTGCGTGGCGATCAGCGGCCGGCGGTAGCAGTAGCGGCCGGAGTGGGTCAGTTGCAGGCCGATGATGAGATCGGAGTCGTCGCCGCAACTTTCGCGGTGGGCGGCGCGGCAAGTCTCGACGAGCCCGGCGAGCGCGGGCAGCGTCGCCTCGCTGACGAGCAGTTGCCGCGGGTTGGCCCGACCTTCTTCGATGACGGCGGCCGCCTCGCCCCAGATGAGTTTCGCGCCGCCGCCGCCGAAGCGATGATAACGGCGGACGGTCAATTCGTCGGGCGTTCCGTCGGGAGTGCAGTCGCAGCCTTCCATCGGCTGGACCACGAGCGAGTTTCCGACGGTCAGTGAACCGAGAGTGACAGGCCGAAAGAGCGGGGCCAGGTCGTCGGCGAAACGCAGATCGAGGTGAAGACGCTGCGACTCGGCTTCGATGTCGGCGACGGACTTGTACTTGAAATAGTGGGCCATCGGCATATAGGTTAGCGACGCTTCGAAGAAGCGTCCAAACGCTTCTCCGAAGCTCCACTCACGTCATTTCCCCCGTTGCGCCAGCAAATAGGCCAGCAAATCGTACAGGTCCTTCTCCGCGATGACTTCACCCCAGTTGGCCGGCATCGGCGAGAGCGGCTGCGTCTCGCGCTGGTCGATCTCGGCCTTCTCGACGCGGACTTCCTTGCCCTGGGCGTCGGCGAGCACGACGACTTGACCCTCCTCGCGGAGGACCAGGCCGCTGAGCTGCCGGCCATTCTTGAGCGTCAGCGCGGTGGCGCGGAAGCTTTGATCGACGTTGCGATTCGGGTCGAGCACGTCCTCGAGGAGCCGTTCGAGTCCGCGGGCGCCGATACCGTCGAGTTGCGGACCGACCTTCGCGCCTTGGCCGCCCATCTGATGGCAGTTGGCGCAGTGTTGCGTGTAGAGCTTCGCCCCGACGGCCACGTCGTGCTTCGCTTTCTGATAGCCGGCGCTTCTTTGACGAAGCAGCCTGGCGATGTTCGCATCGGCCGGCGGCAGCCCGGCGGTCAGCTTGCCGACGCGCTCCTTGACGCCCGGCAGCTTTGACGCCTCCAGTTTGACGAGGACGGCCTTGTCGGTGAGCAACTGCGGGGACGCCTTGCCGGCGGCGATGATGTCGAGAAGTTGCGATGCGCCTTGAAGGGTTCCCGCGAGTCCGGCTGCGATGCCGTTCGACAGCCGCGCCGGGGCGGTCGGCAGGGCGTTAGCGAGTGCCGTGCGAGCGTCTGCCGAATTGACTTCGGCGAGCGCCTTGGCAACGGCTTCGCGCAGTGCGGGCGGCTCCGACGCGTCAATAAGCCGCGGCCCGAGGACGCCGACACTTTCTTTTGGATCGAGTCGGGTCACCGCGTTCAGCGCGGCGATTCGAACCGGGCCGGGCCGTTGCCCGTCAACCCCGACCGCGGCGACTTTACCCGCGATGGGTCGATGATTCAGCGCGAGAGCCAAATCGATGCCGCGTTGGGCGTCGCCGCCGTCGGCTGATCGCAACAGCCGCTCGATGCGGCCGACGGCCCATTCGGTCGTCGCCGCCGGCAGCGCTTGCCCGCGCTCCTGATAGCCGCGAACAAGCGAAAGGACCAGCGGGTCGGTACCTTTCGGATCCTTGTTGCCATCGGCTTGAACGGTCGACGTAAGAGTTTGCAGGTGTGTGCCGTCCGCGTAGCGGGCGGCGTGATGGACGAACTCCGCGGCGCGGCGGCGCGGCTCTCGCAAGTCACCGACGTGTTCAACCAGGAAGTTCCCAGCCGCCGATTCCGGCAGCCCCAGCGCCACGTCGGCGACGGCGGCTCCCTGCTGGGGAGTGACCGTCCATTTCTCCTGGCCACGGAACTGTTCACGCAGGGCGATTCGGACGGTATGCAGAAGAAACGGATCCCGCGGGATGTCCGCGTTGGCCCGCGCCTCGAGCAGAGCGTCCCGGGCTTGCCCGCTGGGATGGCGGCCCAGCACGTCGGCGGCGACGCGGCGGACCAGATCGTCCGAATCGGCGAGGCGGCCGCGGACCAGCGCCGTCTGGTCCGTCGACAGTTCCTTTCGCTCGGCCAGCACCCGCAGGGCATGGACGCGGACGATCAACTCCTCGGCATTCGCTGCGGCCGCCAGCGGGAAATCGTCGAGTAACCCGAGCCGATTCAATACCCACAAGGCGTGCGCTCGTCGCGTCGGGCCGGCCCCCGGCTCGAGGTTGTACCCCACTCGGTAAGCCACGGATTCAATGGTTCCTGCTCGCGGGTCTGCTGTGCCTCGCTCGACCAGCTGATGCGTCGCGGTCATCCGCACTGTCAGGTTGGGATCGTTCAAATCGTGGATCAGGTCCTCGACCGTGGCCTTGGTCCAATCGGCTCGCGGCGCTTTCGGCGGTGGCTTGCCCTCCTCGCCCCGATACACGATCCGCCAGATGCGCCCGCTCGTCCGGTCGCGTCCCGGATGTTCGAGCGGCACCTCATAGTGGCCGATGATCCGGTTGTAAAAGTCCGCGACGTACAGCGCCCCGTCCGGCCCCAGCTTGATGTCGCACGGCCGAAACCACGGATCGCTACTCGCCAGGAAATCTTCTTTTCGTTGTTTCGCCGTGTATGTCGCGCCTTTTCGCTCAATGTCAAAGACGTTGATGCAGCTGTTGACCACATCGCCGAGGAACATCGTGTCGTGATATGTCGTCGGAAAATGATCGGCGTCGTAATAAACCAACCCACACAACGCCGTCGACCCGCGATACTCGTGCACCATGGCGGGGCCGAAACCGAGTCCATCATGCGGCTTCATGAAGCTCGGGTACACCGCGCCGCGCAATAGTTGCGTGATCGGCTTCGAGTGACAACACGCCGTGTAGAGATTGCCGAGCGAGTCGAGACACTGGCCGAACGGGTTCACCTGGCCGCGGCAGACCATCTCGACGCGGCTGCCGTCCGGCTTGAAGCGGAAGGTGTTGCCGGAGTTCATGCGGATCTCGGAGCCGTCCTTGCCTTTGACGACCGAGTCGTTGGAGAAGCCGTGACAGGCATACACCCAGCCGTCGAAGCCGAGGACGAAACCGTTGACCATGCCGTGCGTGTCGCGATGGCCGAACCCGCTCAACAGCACTTCGCGAGTGTCGCACTTGCCGTCGCCGTCGGTGTCGCGCAGCCGCCAGATGTTCGGGATGCTGTAGACGATCGCCCCGTCCTGGTATGGCAGCACGCCGATCGGGATGTTCAGCCCGTCGGCGAAGGTCGTGACCTTGCGGGCGCGGCCGTCGGGGCCGAAGTCCTCGAGGATCTTGACCGTGTCGCGGCCTTTACCTTCTGCGGCCGGGTACGGGTATTCGATTGTGCAGGTCGCCCACAGCCGGCCCTTAGCGTCGAAGGCGATGTTGATCGGTTTCTGGATGTCTGGCTCCGCGGCGACGAGTTCGGCCTCGAAGCCCGGCGGCAGGCGAAAGCTCGCCCGCTCCTCGGCCGGCGAGCGATGCGGCGATGTGGCGACAAATGGCGGATCGGCTGTGAGTGAACCCCCGGCGCAGGCGAGGGCAAAAAGTAACAAAAAGGACAGGCGCATCGACGGCTCCGGGGGACGCAGTCGGCGGGTCGGGGACCCGGCCATTGTAACGGCCGGAACCGGTGCGGGACAGTCGCGGAACCGCTAGGAAGACCGCCTGCCCCGTCGCAAGGCCCAGATTCCGGCGGCGGCTCCTGTCAACAGGAAGGCGCCAGGTTCGGGCACTGGGATCGGGGTTAGGAGAAAAGCGTGGCTTTGACCGTTGATCGAGCCGACGCCTGTGATCTGGCCAAAGTCGTTGATGCCCATCGCGCTGCCGAGAACCCAACCCGAGCTCGGTGCGATGAGCAAATTAAGGTCTCGCATTTGCGTGTCATAGACGAAAGCATGCTGCACGGTCACGCCCGGAACAATGTCAGAACCGCCAACCACGACGCCGAAACTGTTGATGGCGAGGGCAGCGCTGTTGGCGCCGCCCAGCGTGCCTAGGTCGGTCAAGGTCACCAGCGCACCGCTGGGGCTAGACCGAAAGGCGTGTTGCGTTAGGTCGAACGTGGTAAACGACTGGCCGACCACCTGCCCTGCTGAGTTGATGCCGTATGCGCGGCTCTCTCTACCTCCGAGCGTGCCTAGGTCGGCGCCGGGGTCACTGACCAGCCC
>DATJGQ010000352.1:0-2193 GCA_035494815.1 Gemmataceae bacterium | reverse complement strand
CTCGCCGTCCAGGTCATTCAGCGCGAGCTGGGAGCGAAGGAGGTTCGGGCCGCCGAGCTGCCCGCCGCGGGCGTCGGCGCCATGGCATGCGGCGCACACCGAGGCGTAGAGCGACTTGCCGCGGGTGATCACGGCGGGATCGCCTGGCGGACGCTGCTGCGCGGGGAAGGTCGCGACACGCCCGCGTCCCGGGGCGGGCGGCTGTGCCGGTGGCGTCTGTGCCGGCGGTGTCTGTGCCGGCGGGGTCTGTGCCGGCGGGGTCTGTGCCGGTGGGGTCTGTGCCGGTGGGGTCTGTGCCTGCGGTGTCTGTGCTGGCGGCGGCGCCGCCGGCGGCTGCTGCGGGGCCACGCTGCCGAGCAACAGGACGAAACCGGCCGCTGCGGCCGTCAGGACTCGCTCAATCTGCATGGTTTTCCCTTTTCTGCACCTGTTTCTGTATCCGGCACCGAAAACCGTCGATGTTTCAGTCGCGTCCAACGGTCAATTTGAATACATTGTTGTCGAGCGCGCAACCTACCCCGATGAAGACTATGCAGATTGCACTTTCGATCGTCCAACGCCAGCCGGTTCTGACCACGGTCCTCTGCCTCGTGAGCCTCGCGACATGGGCGCAAAGCAGACCCTCGTCCCAGGCCGCGGCCGGTTCGACCCTGGTCTACTTCGGCACCTACACCGGTCCTGCGAGCAAGGGCATCTACGTCTCGCGCCTCGACCTCGCGTCGGGCGCGCTGTCGGCGCCGCAGCTCGCCGTCGAAACCACGAGCCCGAGCTTCCTGGCCGTGCGGCCGCAAGGCGACGTTCTCTACGCAGTCAACGAGATCGACAAGTTCCAAGGCAAGCCGGCCGGTTCGGTGAGCGCCTTCACGATCGACAAGAAGACCGGCATGCTCACCCTCCTCAACCAGCAGTCGTCCGGAGGACCCGGCCCGGCGCACCTGGCGGTGGACCGGACCGGGACCAACGTGCTGATCGCCAACTACGGCGGCGGCAGCATCGAGGTCCTGCCCGTCGAGCGGGATGGGCGCCTGAAGGCGTCGACGGCGTTCGTGCAGCACAAGGGATCGAGCGTCGATCCCGAGCGCCAGAAGGAGCCGCACGCGCACTACATCACCGTGGACTCCTCGAATCGCCATGTGTACGTCGCCGACCTCGGCCTCGACAAGGTCCTCATCTACCGGTTCGACGCGGCGAAAGGGACCCTCGCGCCCAACGAGCCCGCCTCCGCCACGGTCAAACCGGGCTCCGGTCCGCGGCACATCGCGATGGATGCCAAGGGACGCTTCGCGTAACTGATCAACGAGATGAGCTGTACGCTCACCGCGTTCAGGCGGGACCCCGGAAATGGCGGGTTGACGGAGTTCCAGACCGTCTCGACGCTGCCCGACGGCCAATCGGTCGCACCCGAATACAGCACGGCGGAAGTGCTCGTCCATCCATCCGGGACGTTTCTCTACGGATCGAACCGCGGTCACGACTCGATCGTCGTGTTCGCGATCGACCAGCAGTCGGGACGCCTGACGCTGGTGCAGCATCAGCCCACGCTAGGCAACATCCCCCGCGGCTTCGGGATCGACCCCACCGGCGGGTTTCTGATAGTGGGCAATCAGAAGTCGGATTCGGTCGTGGTCTTCCGGATCGACAAGAACACCGGAAAGCTGACGCCGGCCGGAAAACCCATCACCGTCGGAGCGCCGGTCAGCGTCGAATTCGTGAAATAGATCTACCAGTTACCAGTTACCAGTTACCAGTTACCAGTTGCCGGTTGCCGGTTGCCAGTCACCAGCTGGTAGCGGCTACTGGAAACTGGCTACTGGAAACTGGAAACTGGAAGCTGGTAACTGGAAACCGGCACCTGTCTACCGTCTCGCGACCAGCGCCGCTTTCACCCAGCCGGTGGCGGTCGCGCCCTGCACGTTGACGTAGCCGTCCTACGTCTCACCCACGACGACGAGCTCTTCGCCGCGGCCGAGCGTCACGAGAACCTTGCCCGTGTCGCTGGGCGCCGAAAGCACGCGCACGTTCGCGATCTTCGGCACCACCACGTCGCCTTCGGCGAACACGGCGCCCGCCTTCGTGGATCCGCCCGCGACGGCTTCCTGATGGAGCGTGCCGACGCTGCGCTGCAGGCTCTTGTCGCCACGCACGACCTGGACGATGCTGTTGTAGTTGTCCAGGAAGGCGGCCGCGATGATC
>DATJGQ010000351.1:0-5864 GCA_035494815.1 Gemmataceae bacterium | reverse complement strand
CCGTTCCTGTCGAGTGAGATGGATCGAAAGGTTGATTGTGCAATGACCTGGAAATGTCGGCGTTTGAGCGCAGTTCAAATCGCGGCTTTACTGTTAACGATGTCGTGCCGCAACCAGCAGACGCAGGCTCCGGCGCAGCCGCTGCCGGAAAAGCCGCAGCCTGGCCCGCAGGCCCTGTCGAGCTACACTCCCGCGGATCCTTACACGGAGTTCGCATCCAATCTCCTGCTAAGGAAGGCTTATACCGTCGATGATGCGGGAATGGCCATCGAGATTTGGGACCTCATGGTGGGACCCGGCAAAAAGAGTAGTAACGCCAGGCTTCCAGGCGCCGCAGTTCTGGAAGTGCGCTCCGGCCAAGCCGCGATCACGGTCGCCGGCCAGGCGCGAGAAGTGCGAATGGGAACCACATTCTCGCTGGACGAAGGCGCCGAATTCAGCATTGAAAATCGCACACCCAATGACGCGGTCAGGATTCGTGCGACCGTGATTCGCCGCAGGAGAGGTTGATATGGCTCGTCGCAACGGATTCCGGGCTTCCCTGGTGATCATGCTTCTGACCATGGCCTCTTGCGGCCCGGGAGATAGCGGTCAGGAAGACGACGGGAAAGTCGTCAAAGGCGGGCGCGATCTGAAGGACGATCCGAAAGTGCTTTCGGCCCCTATTCTGAGCGAACCCATCTACGAATGCACCAAGAGCGTGATCGTGCAGGGCTTCGTGCCCGATTCTAAAATCACCGTCTTCGCCGACGGCAATCCGGTTGGAACAGGCTCCAGTCCATTCACCAGCGGCATCACCATCGTCGTGGGAATCACCTTCACCAAAGGCCAGGTAATCACGGCCACGCAGGAAGTCAACGGCAATGTCAGCGGCCCTTCTAATGCCGTCACCGTTCGCTCCTACAAAGACGATTACCCGAACGGGATTCCCAAACCGCGCATCGATCCGCCACCGTTATTCCGCTGCGGCCGCGCCATCGGCGCCCGCGATATCCTGAACGGCGCCGATCTCGAATTCGATTCCGAACCGGCCCTGGGCGGCGGCGGATTCGGTCCCCCGGTCGTAATCGCGACGGCTCCGAATTCCGGTCCGGCGCAATATGCCATCACCAATGCGCCGCTCGACCTCGGCGCGCGCGTCCGCGCCAAATACCATATCTGCTCGGAAGACAGCCCGCTCTCCGATCCCGAAATCGTCCAGGAGCAGCCGGCCACCATCCCGGCGCCCACCATGGATCAAGGCTATGAAGGCCAACAGATCGTGGTCATCCGCAACACGTTGAACGGCGCCACACTGGATGTCTATGCCAACGACCTCGCCCACAGAATCGGCGGCCAGCCCACTCCCGGTGGCGCCGGGCAACAGGTCAGGGTCAATCCTCCGCTGGTCAACGGCGATACTCCGCTGGCCACGCAGGCGCTGTGCGACAAGAGTCCTCCGGGCACGGGTCCGCCGGTGAAGCCCTGCTCCGATCTCCCGGCCGCCAAGATCAAACCGCCCTCGCCGGGCGACACACAGGTGGAAGTCACCGAGTCGGTGCCTGGTTCGGAGATCCAGATCTATGCCAACAACCAGAAGGTTGGCGATGGCGGCGGCTCCATCATCAATTTGATCCGCCCCCTCAATGATGGCGAAACCGTCATCATCGTGCAGATTCTCGGCAAGTGCAAGAGCGGGTCAGTGTTTCAGGTTCCGGTCAAGTGCCGCGCCAGTGACGATGCGATGGCCTGTTCGGCCGACTGGCCGGCCTTCCGGCATAACTCGACGCGCAACGCGCATCAGCCTAAGAACTCGGCATTGGCCGATCCGTTCCGTGTGCGGACATTGAAAGTGGCGCCCGAGAAGTTTACCCTCTCCGAGTTGGGAGGCTTCCGAGCCTCGCCGGTGGTTTACAAAGGCAAGGTTTACGTCGGAAATTCGAATGGCCGGCTGTATGCGCTGGACGCGAACACGATGAAGCTCATCTGGAAATACCCGAAGGATGGCCAACCGCCGCTCACGTCCCAATTCACCTGCAACGCGTCGAGCCGCGGGCTTGCCGCAAGCGCAGCCATCGCGAGGATTCGGGAGGACGTCGATGTCGTCATCTTCGGCGCACCCGATCAATCGCTGCAGCCGGGCAAAGGAAGCGGAAGGCTCTTCGCCTTGCGGGCGGATAACGGCGCCGAGGTCTGGAAGTCGCCTGCGTTGGCTATCTTGAACGGAACGACTGCGCACGATGACACTCAGTTGCACGAGCAGATCGGCTACTCCTCCCCATTAGTGCGCAATGGGAAGGTCTATGTCGGGATCGCCAACCACTGCGATAACCCCATCCAGAATGGAAAGGTAATGGCGGTGGATCTCAACACCGGCGCGATCGTCGGAGGATTCAGCTACCAGTCGACGAGCACCCGGGGCGGCGGGGTCTGGAGTTCGGTCGCCGCCGGACCAACTGGCGAGTTGTACATCACGACCGGCAACGTAGCGGCCGGCAATCCCGGTGGTGAGCCGGCAGTCAACAATGGACTCTCCATGCTTCGGCTGAACCCATCGACCGGGTCGGTGGTCTGGAAATTTCAGCCGGTGCCCTTCGCTCTCGACGGCGACCCCGATTGGGCTTCCGGACCTGCTGCGATGAAGTCCGGTTGCGGAACCGTTTCGGTCTCCACACAAAAGGACGGCTGGGCGTACGCGGTGAATGCCGGGAACGGCGCGCCAGGCGCCCCCAGTGTCCGCTGGCAGTTCCCGCCGACGGGATTCCCCTTCACGCCCGGCGATGGCACGACGCACAGCGACGATCGTTACCTCGTTCCGGGCGCCGCCTGGGAAAATGTCTTCATCACCATGGCGGCAGGGGTGAACGTAGTCACCAATCTTACCGACGGGTTCGGCCGGCTCCATGGCCTGAATGTCTGTGCGTCCGACACGGGACGCATTCGGTGGCTCTTCGACGTTCCAAATGTAAGCATCGGCTCCACCTACCAATTAGGCCCACCCACCGTCACGCGCGGCGTTTACTTCGTCGCCACGGCGTCCGGCCGCGTGGTCGCCTTCGCCGATCCCTCAGTCGCGCCTTCCGCTGGGTTGCGTTGCAGTAATCCGCGGGTTTCGAATAGCAATTGCGCGGCTCAAGGTTTCCAACTGGTTCCTCAGCCGTGGCTGCTCGCCAATGTGCTGCTGGATTCCAGTTCGATTCTCACCGAACCCGCGCTGGCCGGCGGTAAGATCTATGTCGCAACAGGCGGCGGCACGGTCTTCAAGCTGGAGCCGTAGGAGAAAGCAATGTCCCGGATGGTATGGATCGGAGCAGCAATCTTCGTTTTGACGGGAATGGCTCAACAGCCCGCCCCAATGCCTGCCTTGAAGCCTCTCGAACGATTCACGGGCAGGGTGAAACTGCAGGGGGGCGAGGAAGTGAATGTCACGGTCCACAACTGGATCATTCAGTCGTCGCAAAGAATTCCTTCGTTCGATCTACCGGCGAAAGGCACAGTGATCGTGCAACTTCGTGGAGGCAGTGTGACCACGACCATTGCGGGGAAGGAACAGGTGCGCCGTCCCGATGAATTCTGGACCGTTCCGGCCGGCGCGACCATGGGAATCGAAACCAAAGACGATGCGGCCGTGATTCAAACCATCGTCGTTTCGCGATAAGTCACCCTAACGAAGCGGGCTGAAACCACGGGGTCCGACCCAGAGATCCGCAGTCTGAATCCGGTTGCGGATGTGGGCGCATCATCCCGCCCGCGCCGGCGCTATACGCCACCGTCAACGAGCCGCAGCCGGTGCAACAGAAGGCGTCCCTCCGCCCTGCGATGCTCACCTGGCGTGATACACTCCCTCATCGGCCGCACCGGCCCAGGAGTCTGTCCATGCGTTTCGCCCCGATCGCCCTCGCCGCCCTCGCGCTCCCGCTCTTCTCCGCCCCGCCGGACATCCCGGCCTACCAGAAGTTTCTCAGCCCCGCCTCCCCGCAGGAAGTCGTCGCCGCCCGCAAGGTCGACCGCGTTGCCTGGGTCGACTTCCACGAGGGCAAGCGCAACGCCTATACCGCCGTCGCGCCGCTGTTCACGCCTGTCCGCCTCACCAACTTCACGAAGGACGATGGCATCGAGATGTCGGCGGTCCGGATCTCCGCAGATGGCAGCACGGTCATCTTTCTCCGCGGCGTGCAGCCGAACCGCGACGGCTGGTCGCCCAACCCCACGGCCAATCCGAACGGACCGGAACACGCCATCTGGGCGGCTCGCACCACTGGCGGCGCGCCTGCCTGGAGGGTCGTCGACGCCGCCAACGTCGAGCTTGCCCCGGACGGCAGCTCGATCCTGTTCGTCAAAACCGGACAGATTTACCGGGCCAAGGTGACGCCCGTAAAACCGGCCTCCGAGGTCGACCGCGGGGAGAAGGCGCTCATCACCGAGTGGGGCGTGCAGAGCGACCCGAAATGGTCGCCCGACGGCCGCAAGATCGCGTTCGTCAGCACCCGCACCGACCACAGCTTCATCTGCGTCTACGATCTCGCGACTCACACCGTGAAGTACATGTCGCCGAGCGTGGACTTCGACACGTACCCGATGTGGCTCGACGACAGCCGGCGCCTCGTCTTCGTTCGCCGTCCCGGCCTCCCGTTCGGCCAGCAGGCGCAGCAGGGTGGCGGCGGGATCGGACTGCCGGCCGGTCCGGCCGCCGGCCGCGGCGGTCGCGGCGCAACCACCCAAACGGCCCCCGCGACGCCCGCGCCCACCAACAACACCCCCGGCCTGATGCGGGCAACCTTCAAGGGCGGCTACACCGTAGCCTTCTACAAGGCCGACATCGCCACCGGCGAAGCGGTCGAGACCTGGCACAACCAGGCCAACGACCCGCTGGTCGCTAACCCGACCAGCCTTCGACTCGCCGGCGATTATGTAATCTTCCCCGGTCCCGGGACCGGCGGCTTCGGAGGGCGCGGCGGGCGCGGCGGCCAAACTCAGACGGCCCCGCAGGACGAATGGGATCGCTATTACTCGCTGAACCTCGCCGACGCCACCGCGCGCCCGGTGCTCCTCACACCCACCAACGGCCTGATCGAGAACCAGACCTCCGTCGCCCTATCCCCCGACGGCAAGACCTTCTACTACTGCACCAACGCCAGCGACATCGAGCGCCGCCACATCTGGGCCGTCCCGGTGTCCGGCGGCACGCCCGCCCAGATCACCAATGGCGAGATCGAGAACTCTCCGACGCCGCTCGCCTCGGGCAAGTACCTCGCGACCCTGAGCGCGGGATGGCAGATGCCGCAGTCGGTAGGCATGTGGAAGATCACGGAATCGCCGGCCTCGCAGAAGATCATCTTCCCGACCTCCCGCCCCGGCTTCCCGATGGACTCCCACGTCAAGCCGGAGATCGTCCTCACTAAGGCTCCCGACGGCCTCGAGATCCACAACCAGCTCTTCCTGCCGAAGAACCTCAAACCCGGCGAGCGCCGCCCCGCCATCGTCTTCGTCCACGGCGGGCCGGTCCGCCAGATGATGCCCGGATATCACTACATGCAGTTCTATCACTGGGCCTACGGAATCAATCAGTGGCTGACCGACATGGGCTACATCGTCCTGTCCGTCAACTACCGCAGCGGCGTCGGTTATGGCCGGTCGTTCCGTCAGGCTCCGAACACCAACGCGCAGGGCAACAGCGAATACCAGGACGTGCTGGCCGGCGGCAAGTATCTCCAGACCCGCGCCGACGTCGACTCCGAAAGGATCGGGATCTGGGGCCTCTCCTATGGCGGACTGCTGACAGCCCAAGCCCTCGCCCGCAACTCCGACCTCTTCAAGATGGGCGTCGACCTGGCCGGCGTCCACCTCTATGGCAACACGCTCGACCCGAACGCGCTGTCGTACAA